>CAKZXY010000090.1 GCA_937883945.1 uncultured Clavibacter sp.
TTTATTTCAAACGTTGCGTTTGAATCGGGTTAGATGTGATGATAAATATTTTTATATTCTAGATGGTAGTGCAAAAAAGATATATGTCTGGCTTGGTCTACCCACCGGAAAAACAGATAGCCCTGATTTCACTCTCACGGCAGATGCCAATCGCATTCGATCTGACGGTAAATACTTGGTTGCGGCAAGCCTCTATAACTCACCACACATCTTGGTATGGGACGTTTCAACTTTAAAAGCGGGTGCTGCACCAACTGGAAAAGTCAGTTACACAATGAACTTGCCGCAAGATGCACTATCCGTTGGTGAAGCTCTCTATGTTGCAGATACAAGTTTCCACCGCGTGTTGTATTGGAGTTCAATTACCTCTGCTATGAGTGGAGCTGCTCCCGATGTTTTCGTTGGCACCGGAACAAGTGCATCAGATACACGACCTGGACAAAGTGAAACTGAGTTTCGTTGGCCCGCCTCGCTTTGGGTTGAAAATGGATATCTCTGGGTGGGAGAACGAAAGTTTGGACACCGAATTTTCCGTTACAACTTAAGTTAATTGAGATATGTTATTTATCGCTGACTGCGTGGCTGACCATTAATCACTCCTTTGGTTAGAAATCAACAAAGGGATCTTGAATCAGAAGAATTATGGTCAAACCTCTTGTGCGCCCGAAGGGATTTGAACCCCTAGCCTTCTGATCCGTAGTCAGATGCTCTATCCGTTGAGCTACGGGCGCAATTAGCCTGCGAAGCCTAGCATTTCTTGTAGATCAGTAATTTTCACGCGAGGTTTTCCAAGGGCTTCACCAGCTGATATTTCAGCGTTATTTATCTGCTCCCAGCCTCTTTGTGAAATATAGGTGATATTTCGAGAGCTTAATATCTCAAGAATATCTTGACTGTTTTTTGGAGTTGTTAGATTTGAGATCAGTAACTTAATAACCTCAGATGAATCACTCTTATTTGTTCCAATTACTCCTGATGGACCTCTCTTAGCCCAACCAACAACATAGGTATTGCTTACACCGATACGGCCGTCAGTATTTTTGATCTTTCCACTCTCATAGATAAGCCCTGGCATTTCTAGGCATCGATAGCCAATAGCGCTAATAACTAATCCACACTTAATTGATTGGGTTTTTCCGGTTGGAACTACTTGTCCATCTTTAACCTCATTAACGCTAAAGATTATCTCCTCAACTCTACCCTCTCCCTTTATTTCAAGTGGAGTAGATAAGAAGTGAAGTGAGAGTTTGCGATCTACTCCCTTTTTATCTGCGAGTGCGATAGCAGCCATAGCCTCAAGGTTTGCCTTTATATCTTTTGGTATTTCACCTGCGCTACTAGCTCTTTGCTGAGCTGTGCTTATCTCATTTTTATCAATAAAGACATCGGTGTATTCAAGCTTTGGAAGTTCTCGAAGTTCAGGTGATGTAAAGGCTGCATGTTCAGCCCCGCGCCTTCCAAATAAATGCACCTCTCTGATTGCAGAGTTATGTAATTTGTCTAGAGCGTATTGAGCAGTATCAGTTGGATCCAACTCTTTTGGATTAAGGGCTAGCATTCTTGCCACATCAATTGCGACATTTCCTGCGCCAATAACAACCGCTACCTGATGACTAAAATCTACTTCTAGGTTCTTATATTCAGGATGGGCGTTATACCAGGGAACAAAATCAGCAGCAGATATTGAGTTTGCTAGCTCCTCGCCTGGAATGCCAAGTTTTCTTCCAACAGTTGAACCTGTAGCAATGATTACCGCGTCATACATCTCTTCTAGCTCCACTAAAGAGATATCTCTACCTAGCTCAACATTGCCAATTAATCGAAAGCCCTCTTGGGTGGCAATTTTTTCAAAGACTTTAGAGACGCTCTTTATCTTTGGATGATCTGGAGCCACACCACTTCGCACTAAACCCCAAGGGGTTGGAAGCTTTTCAATCATATCTATCGCAAATTTTTTCCCATTAATCTCTGCGCTTTGCAAGGCTTGGGCAGCGAAGTAGCCGGCAGGGCCAGCACCAATTATTGCGATTCGAAATTCAGCCACGCGGAGACGAGAGGATTTGAACCTCCGATTCCCTTTCGGGAAAACCTCATTAGCAGTGAGGCGCACTAGACCGGGCTATGCGACGTCTCCAGTTGAGGGAAGTTTACTCACTCTTGATGAAAGCTTGGAACTCAGCCTGTACGCTCTTACTTTATGAGCACATTCGATAAAGAGGTGGGAAGAAAACTTCCCTCACGCCCACATGACATCCCCACTCCTGAGCCTTTAATGAAGTTCATGGAGCAAGGTTGGGCTCCTTCTCCTCTAGAGAATCTGCAAAGAAGTAGCGCCGCAGACTTTGCTGCCAAGCGGAGAGAGCTTTTATCTAAAGCATTTCCAGGGAAAAGACTTGTGATTCCTGCTGGAACATTTAAAGTTAGAAGTAACGATAGCGATTACCGCTTCAGACCTCACACCGCATTTTCTTGGCTTACTGGAATTGGCGGAAGTGATGCAGTTCCTGATTCAGTTTTAATTCTAGAACCAAGTGGCTCAAGCCATGAAAGTCTTTTATTTATTCATCCAAGATCTCCACGAGAGAGAAGTGATGAGTTCTATAGAAACGTAAGACATGGAGAGTTCTGGATCGGGCGAAGAATGACTTTAGATGAGAGCCAACTTGTCTATGGCATAACGGTTCGCCACATTGATTCTCTTGATGAATTCCTAGCAAGTGAAAAGGAAACTTTCATTATTCGCGGGGAAGATAATTATCTTGATTCTAGAATTAAAGAAAATAACGGCGATGAAGATCTTGCTTCATGGGTTTCTGAGGCGCGTTTAGTCAAAGATGAATATGAAATCATGGAGATGCGAAAAGCTATTGACGCTACTCATCGCGGCTTTGAAGATATGATTAAGCAGATTCCAAGTACAATCGGTAAAAAGCGTGGCGAGCGATTAATTGAAGGTGCTTTTTTTACCAGAGCTAGATTTGAAGGAAATGACCTTGGTTATGACAGCATTGTGGCGGCTGGTTCTCATGCTTGTGTTCTGCATTGGATTCGAAATGATGGACAACTACGCGACGGTGAACTACTTTTAATTGATGCTGGAGTTGAAATGGACTCTCTATTTACAGCCGATATCACTAGAACTTTTCCAATAAATGGCAGGTTTACTCCAGCCCAGCGCAAGATCTATACCCTGGTTTATGAGGCGCAAAAAGCTGGAATGAAGGCAGTTAAACCTGGTGCAAAGTTTCGCGACTTTCACATCGCAGCAAGTGAAGTTCTCGCCAGGGGCCTTGAAGAGTTGGGAGTTCTTCCAATTTCAGCGCAAGAATCGCTAAAGCCTGATGTAGGACTTCATCGCAGATGGACTGTTCATGGCACAGGACATATGTTGGGAATGGATGTTCATGATTGTGCAAAGGCTAGAAAAGAAGCTCATATTGAAGGTATTTTGAAAGAAGGAATGATCCTAACTGTTGAGCCAGGACTTTATATCCAGCCAGATGACACGCTATTTCCTGCCGAATATCGCGGAATTGGTGTAAGAATCGAGGATGATGTTTTGGTTACTAAAGATGGCTGTGAGAATTTAAGTAGCGCTATGCCTTCTCATCCAGATGAAGTTGAAGCTTGGATGGCAGCTTTAACCTCTAAGTAAGGCTTCACATTCCTCTGCAGGAATATATTTAATTTCCTCACTCCAAGTTATATCTAAAGGTCTAACGTATTTTTGGATACTTCCTACTTTTTCTAATTTCGCACTTGCTGTTATAAATCCACTCTTATCGCCCTTTAAAAAGAGTTCGCGTTCACTTGTTCCATTACTTGTCGGCAAACTATAGAAACCACGAACTATTCCATTGGTGTAAGTTCCGAGAAATAATCCCTTGGTTGGCTCACCATTTATATTCTTGGAGTAAAAGTCTGCCGAGATTGTGTTGTTATCATGATAGTGAACATTAAATACATAGAGATCTTCAGGTAGCTCTGCTAAATAGCAACCAGTAATTTTCTTGGCCTCTGCCCGCTTTGGTCTTTGAAGTGAATCAATAGCTGCTTTTATTACTGGGATTGCATCCTCTAGTGAGTTAAAAAATGTTGCCCCAACTTGGATCCAAGCACCATTTATCAATAAGTTAACAGACCAGATGTGATACTCGCCCTGGCCTTCAATGCCTTCGCTTAAATAATAAGCAGCATCCTCTTCTATCCCAGGCAGATCGATCTCTTTTTGACCAAATCCAATCCAGTTCGGAGTTAACTCTGAAAAGAGAGTTTTGTTATCTGGCGCCCACAATATTGTTGCTCCAACTTCAGCTTCTTGGAGCCCGTAACTGCAAGCAATACCGCCAGCGTTATAGGCGGCATATAAATCAGTGCCCTCTGCTGGCTCCCACTCTGTTTCAATGTATTTAGCATCAGCAATTCTTGGCAAAATAGATTCTAAAACCTTTGTATCTGCGCAATTACTTGGAACTGATGGAAGCTCTGGAGCAGCTACCTCTTCTTGACTACTACATGAGGCGAGCAATAGAGAGAAGATAATAAGGAGTGCGCTCTTTTTCACCTTCATATTATTGCGCAATCCAGATGCCAAGTCCTGCAGCAAGAAGAGCTAGAGCATAATTTCCAAAGAGATTTAATAAAAAGAGTAATTGCTCACGCCTTTTGGCCTGCTCAAACAAGTCCATAGCAAAGGCTGACCAGGTAGTAAGAGCTCCTGAAAAGCCCATCAAGGCAAAGGCGATGTTCGTCTCTGATTCAAGGATTAAGCCAAGTAGAAAAGAGCCAATTACATTAACCAGCAATATTCCTAGCGGGAATTTGAGATAGCTCTTTAAGTATTCAACAATTACATATCTGACTGGAGCGCCAATAAATGCACCTAGTAGAAAATAGCTAAGTCTCATATTTTTGCCTTTGGTTTTATAGCAAAGAGAATTAGTAGGCTAACTAAAACGCTGCAGAAGAAGTAGGCAATACTGCGTAGCGAACTATCCTCTGCATGGATCACCGCAACAGATGAAAAGGTGGTTAGGCCGGCAGCAAAGCCTGGAATTAAGGCGAGGCGAATTAACTCTGAGGTAGATAAGCGAAGGGCAATGAAGCCAGCAACTGCAACACCAAAGATGTTTACTAGAAATAGTGAGATCTCATCACCTTTTGAAACAGTTAAATAGCGAATCAGGGAGCCAAGAGCTCCTCCAAGACCAACTGCTAGTAAGCGTTTCAATTTACTGGTAATTAGGCCTTATTAACTAATTTATTTGTAAAGCCTGAAATAAGGCTAATGATCAAAGCTCCTATCAGAGCTGATGTGAATTTATCGATGGTTAAAACATCGCTCCAGCGATCTACTAAGGTCAACATTGCTGCATTAATTACAAATACAAAGAGACCAAAGGTTAGTATCACTGCAGGAAGTGTAAATAGCTTTAATAAGCCACCAAGAAGTGTGTTAACAACTCCAAAGAGAGCTGCTACCCAGAAATAATTCCAAGCACCATCTTGAATCTCTATGCCAGAGACAATGAAAGTTGTTAACCAGAAAGCAAGGGCAAGAATTGCCCAACGCTTGACTAGATTCATTAAACGATTCCTTCGCGCTTTCTAATCTTTGAGCCAAGCCAACGAATCGGATCGTATTTCACATCCACTACTCGCTCCTTCATTGGAATAATGGCGTTATCAGTAATCTTGATGTGTTCTGGGCAAACTTCAGTACAGCACTTAGTGATGTTACACATTCCAAGACCATGCTCTTCTTGAGCTTTTTGTTTACGGTTACGAAGTCGATCAAGAGGGTGCATATCAAGCTCTGCAATACGAATAAAGAAACGTGGGCCAGCAAAAGACTTTTTATTCTCCTCATGATCGCGAATAACATGGCAAGTATCTTGGCAGAGGAAGCATTCAATACATTTACGGAACTCTTGGCTTCGCTCCACATCAACTTGAGCCATCCGGTATTCACCAGGCTTTAAATCCTCTGGGGCAGCAAAAGATGGAATCTCCATAGCTTTTCTATAGTTATAGGAAACATCGGTGACTAAGTCGCGGATTACTGGAAAAGCTCTAAGTGGAGTGACAGTTATCGTTTCATCTTCTGCAAATGTATTCATGCGCGTCATGCAGGCAAGGCGAGGTTTTCCATTAATTTCCATAGAGCATGAGCCGCATTTGCCGGCTTTACAGTTCCAACGAACCGCTAAATCTGGCATCTGTGTGCCTTGAACTCGATGAATCACATCAAGAACTACTTCGCCCTCATTGGCCTCAACGCTGACATCTTCTAACTTGCCTTCTTTGGCATCGCCGCGCCAGATACGTAGCTTTACTTTACGAGACATTAGTTGCCACCCTTCGCAAGCTCTGCTTCAGTGTAATACTTCTTTAGCTCATCCATCTCAAATACCTCAATTAGCTCGGCAGGAAGCATCTGTGATTTAGCAGGATCAATTTCAACCTGCCTACCACTCCATTTACTCAAATGGTTGATAGTGCGCCAATTTGGATCCAGCTTTGGATAATCATCACGAGTATGTCCGCCTCTAGACTCCTGCCTTGCAAGTGCTGAGCGAGCAATTGATTCAGAGACCAATAACATATTCTCTAAATCTAAAGCTAAGTGAAAACCTGGATTAAATGCTCTGCCGCCAACTGCTTTGACCTGAGCAGCTCTTTTTCGAATGGATTCGAGTTTCACTAGAGCATCGATGAGTTCTTTCTCATGTCGAATAATTCCCACTAAATCCTGAGTCACATTTTGTAGTTCATCATGTAGAGCATAAGGATTTTCGTTGCCATCGCGGGTAAACGGTTCATTTAGATGGCTATGAGCTCTGGCGATTTCTTTATCGCTAACTGCTGGTCTATTACTTGCTAACTTCTTTACATATTCAGCAGCTCCTGCTCCCGCTCTTCTTCCAAAAACAAGAAGATCTGAAAGTGAATTACCACCTAGGCGATTAGAGCCATGCATTCCGCCTGCAACCTCGCCTGCAGCAAATAAACCTGGAACTTGGTAAGCGGCGGCGGTATCAGGATCAACTTTTACTCCACCCATTACATAGTGACAGGTAGGACCAACTTCCATTGGCTGCTCAGTAATATCAACATCAGCTAGCTCTTTAAATTGATGCCACATAGAAGGCAGGCGACGCTTAATTTCATCAGCTGGCAGGCGCTTTGAGACATCGAGATAAACCCCGCCTCTTGGAGATCCACGACCTGCTTTAACCTCAGAGTTAATTGCGCGCGCTACTTCATCTCTAGGTAGTAGCTCTGGTGGCCGACGATTATTCTCCTGATCTTTATACCAACGATCAGCTTCTGCTTCGTTATCAGCGTATTTATCTTTGAAAACTTCTGGGATGTAATTAAACATAAAGCGCTTACCTTCACTATTGGTAAGGACTCCACCGTCACCGCGAACTGATTCAGTAACTAAAATTCCTCTAACTGATGGTGGCCAGACCATTCCAGTTGGATGAAATTGCACAAACTCCATATCAACTAAAGCAGAGCCTGCCTTAAGGGCTAGAGCGTGGCCGTCGCCAGTTCCTTCCCAAGAGTTGGAGGTAATTTTAAATGACTTACCAATTCCGCCAGTTGCTAAAACAACAGCAGGAGATTCAAATAAAACTTCATCGCCAGTTTCTCGCCAATATCCATAGCAACCAGAGACTTTATCTCCATCTTTTAATATCTCAGTAATGGTTAACTCTGCAAATACTTTCAAATACTTCTCAGCATCGCCATGCTCTTTAGCATCGGACTGCTGCATTGAAACAATCTTCTGCTGCATTGTTCTAATTAACTCAAGCCCGGTTCTATCGCCGACATGTGCAAGGCGAGGATATTCATGGCCACCGAAGTTTCGTTGGGAAATACGACCATCTTTAGTTCTATCAAAGAGAGCGCCCCAAGTTTCAAGTTCCCAGATGCGATCTGGAGATTCTTTTGCATGAAGCTCAGCCATTCTCCAGTTATTTAAAAACTTTCCGCCGCGCATTGTGTCTCTAAAGTGAACTTTCCAACCATCATTGTCATTCACGTTACCCATAGCAGCAGCTGCGCCGCCCTCTGCCATAACGGTATGAGCCTTGCCAAATAGTGATTTACAGATAATTGCAACGCGAAGACCTGCTTGACGGGCTTCAACTGCTGCGCGAAGACCTGCTCCACCTGCGCCAATAACTACAACATCAAAGTTATAGCGACTAAATTCAATATCGTTATTCATCGACGGCCTAGAAGAAGTAGTAATTGGTTATGGTGCCGGTGGCCACCAAGCGGATATAAAAGTCAGTAAATGCCACAACAAATAGTGAGATCCAGGCATAGGTCGGGTGGCTATGGTTTAGCACTGAAACCCAACTCCATAATTTGTATCGAATGGGATGCTTAGAGAAGTTTCTAAGTCGTCCGCCAATTGTGTGACGACAAGTATGACAAGAAGCTGAATAAAGCCAGAGCATGGTGGCATTGAGTAGCAGAACCAGTGTGCCAACGCTCATATGGCCCCACTCGCCCTCTGGGTTTTTAAAGGCAATGATCGCATCGTAGGTGAGAATTACATTTAAAACTAAACCTGCATAGAAGAACCATCTATGGCCATTTTGCAAAATAAGTGGCGCTCTTGTCTCCCCTGTGTATTTAGAGTGAGGTTCTGCAACTGCGCATGCAGGTGGCGACATCCAGAAAGAGCGGTAGTAGGACTTACGGTAGTAATAACAAGTTAAACGAAAACCTAAGGGGAATATCAGAATAAACAGAGATGGTGAGATTAAAAGGCCAAAAATAGTTACTGCGCCAATAGGTGTACCAAAATGAGCTGCTCCTTCAACGCATACCGTTGAAAGACATGGGGAATAAAAAGGTGAGATTAGTGGCTCTGCAAAGTAATACTTATTTTCAAAGGCCCGAAATGTGGCATAGATAATAAATGAGATTAAAACTGCAACAATAATTAGTGGTTGTAACCACCAACGATCAGTTCGAAGCGTGCGCTCTTTAATTGCGGCTCGAGTTGTAGAGAAAACTCCTGTAGCCACTGAGCGCCTCCTTATAAAACTTGATTGGGAAATACCTTCTTATTTTCCTTGTGTTGGCTAGATCCTGCTAGGTAGAGCCTTATGAAATCGCCCACAAGAAGTTAGGAACTAGGCGTAGTAGATGGCGGAGGGCGTGGGATTTGAACCCACGAAGGTTTCCCTTGCCGGTTTTCAAGACCGGTGCACTAGGCCACTATGCGAGCCCTCCGTGGGGAAACTTACCTTCACTTAGAGGGGTCTTCAAAATCCAATGAATCTAGAACGGGCTTTAGGTGAATTCGAAAGCGCAGTGATGCCATCTGAATTGCCACAATAGTTACTGCAGATATTCCAAGGGCTAAATTCAAATCAAGTGAACTCTTCTCAAGTAATACAAATAGCGTAGCTCCTATTGCAGAGGCTGTGGCATAGAGAGGACCGCCAGTAAATATTTGTGGCGTTATTCTGCAAACCACGTCGCGAAGTACTCCGCCACCTACTGCAGTTAATACCCCAAGCAATATTGCAACTAACTCCGAGGTGCCATTAACAATTGCTTTATAAGTCCCAGCAACTGCAAAAAGAGACATAGCTGCTGAATCTAGAAAAACTACTGCGCTACTTGCTTTTTTATACCAACGTCCAATAAGAATCGCAACTAAGCAAGATGCGATAGCGGTGAGAATATATTTATCTTGCATCGCTGCAGGTCTACCAACGGCACGTAATTAATCTCGCAAAATTCCACCGCCCAGACCTGTAAGTATGGCAACCGAAATTACTCCAACAAGATCAAAGCGTTTATAAAAGATTGCAAAGAGTGCGCCTTGAAGAGCGCCAATTCCAACGGTAAGTAAGTCCAGCCATAGTGGGACTGCTAGCGCTGCGTTCATTGCGGTAACTCCAATAGTTTCTCTATTTCTTTTGCAACACCATCTTCTTCATGTGGCTCTGCAACAAATTTGGCATGCTTAACAGCATCTGGATGACCGTCAGCCATAGCCCAAGAACGAGAAGCCCAAGCAAGCATTGAGAAGTCATTTGGGTTATCACCAAATGCCACAGTTTCATCAGCGCCTATGCCATATCTGGCAGCAATCTTGGAAAGTGTTTCTCCCTTGGAAATTCCGTGGGCGTTAATTTCAAGTAGTGAATCGTGAGGATTTGAATGAGTCACTGTGGCAACTCCCTCTAACTCTACTTGCGCAATTCTAAGCATTTGATCTGAAGTTAGTTCTTGGTTTGAGCATCTAGCCATAATTTTTATTGCTGGGCTATCGATAATCTCTGTAATGTCATCAACACCAACATTGTCTTGGCCAACATCCCAGCGAGGGATATATTTCTTCTCGCGAATAAAGTAGTTATGCCACTCAACAGCAAAAGAAATCTCTGGGATACTGCGCCTTAAGCGATTTACTGTCTCAATCTGATTTTCAACAGGCATCGCCCATTCTTCCAACACTCGCTCGTTGTGGATGTCATAGAGCAGAGCTCCATTGGCGCAAATCCCATGACCAAAAGGAAATACCTTTGCGATCTCTGGCATCCATCTTGGAGGCCTTCCTGTTACATAAAATATTTCAACGCCTAGATCATGAGCTGCATTAAATGCTGCTTTGGTTCGCTCTGAGATTTTTCCGTAATGAGCAACGATTGTGCCATCAAGATCTGTTGCAATTAATTTAGGGCGGCGGTTAAGTTCGCTCAATTAACCACCGGAGTAAAACTCTCCATACCAAGAAGCCCTTGGAGAGCTTTGGGAATTACTACTGAACCATCACTTTGTTGGTGATTTTCTAAAATTGCAACAATCATTCTTGGAATAGCAACAAGTGTTCCATTAAGAGTTGCTACTGGAGTTGTTGCAGACTCTGTCTTGATTCGGATGTTAAGTCTTCTTGCCTGGAAATCACTGCAATTAGAGGTGCTAGTTACTTCTCGATATGCGTTCTGGGTTGGAATCCAAGCCTCGCAATCAAACTTACGATTAGCGCTAGAGCCAAGATCTCCAGTTGCAACATCAATTACGCGGTAAGGAATCTCCATAGCATTTAGGAAATCTTTCTCCCAATTTAACAATCTTTGATGCTCTGCTTCTGCATCTTGCATTGCACAATATGAAAACATCTCTACTTTGTCGAACTGATGAACTCTAATTATTCCTCTGGTGTCTTTTCCATAAGAGCCAGCCTCTTTGCGAAAACATGGAGAGTATCCGGCATAGCGAATTGGAAGTGATTTTGCATCTAATATTTCATCCATATGCAGTGCTGCTAGAGCAACTTCGCTAGTTCCAACTAAATAGAAATCTTCATCTTTTAAATGAAATACATTCTCTGCGGCTTGTCCAAGAAAACCAGTTCCTTCCATAGCTGCAGGCTTAACTAAGACTGGAGGAATGACTGGGATGAAGCCTGCTTTACTAGCGCTAGTAATTGCGTAGTTAACAAGTGCTAACTCCAACAGCGCACCTACCCCAGTTAAATAATAAAAACGAGCGCCAGAGACTTTAGCTGCCCGTTCAACATCAATTGCTCCTAATATTTTGCCAAGTTCAACATGATCCTTTGGAGTGAAATTAAACTCCCGTGGTCTGCCAACCTCTTCTAATACTTTGAAATCAGCCTCCCCGCCAACTGGAGCCGCTTTATCAACAATATTTGATAGCGACATCGCAACACTCTTGTACTCTGCCTCTGTAGCGCTCTTCTTGCTCTCGGCTGCTTTTACTGCATCTGATAAAGCTTTTGCTTTTTCTAAAAGCGCTGCCTTCTCATCGCCTTTTGAAGATCCCACGCTCTTTGAAAGAGCGTTCTGTTCAGCCTTTAGCGCTTCAAATTCCACTATCGCACTTCGTCTAATTTCATCTGCTGCAATTACGCGATCAACAAGAGTTACATCTTCCCCTCTAGCGCTCTGAGATGCTCTAACTAAATCTGGGCTCTCTCTTAATACCTTTATATCAATCATTTAAATCTTCTCTCCAGCGCGAACTGCTGATAACCAAGCATCTGCCTGCTTAAAAGAAGTATCGGCAGTTCTTGTCGTTGTAGTTGGGGCAATTTTATCTGCTCTTGGATAAGAACCTAGATAGCGCACATCTTCACATATTCTTCTAAGACCAGTTAGCGCATCTCCTACGCGTTCTTCGTTTATATGGCCTTCCACATCAATAATAAAGTGATAGCTGCCTAATTCTTTTCCTGTTGGGCGAGATTGGATAAAGGTGAGATTAACCCCGCGCATGGAGAACTCAGTTAAAACTTCCAAAAGCGCTCCGGCATGATCTGCTCCGATGAATGCAACTATCGATGTTCGATCATGGCCTGATAAAGCTGGCACTAAACCTGGCTTTCCTGCCAAGACAAAGCGCGTAACAGCACCATCGTTATCGCCGATGTTATTAGCAATTGCGCTTAGCCCATACTCTTTTGCTGCTGCAGGGCTAGCAATTGCTGCATCAAAACCACTTTTAACTAAATCTGCTGCTGCAGCTGCGGTTGAAGAAGTTGGAATAATTTCAGCCTCTGGATAATTCTTTGCAATAAAACTACGGCACTGGGCTTCGGCATGAGGATGGGTAGCGATTTTCTTTACCTGTGAGCCCTCTTTGCCTTTTACTACAAGAAGTGAGAAGGAAACTGGAAGAGTTATCTCTCTGTAAATCACTAAAGGTTCGCCTATCGCCAACTCATCAAGGGTTCTTGCCACAACTCCTTCAACAGAGTTTTCAATAGGAACTAGAGCTTGATCTGCTTGAGAGTTTCTAACCGCATTAAGCGCTGCAGTGACATTGGCATAAGGGTGTAATTCATCGCTTGGTTCTGCGATAGTGCGCAGCGCTTCTTCTGTAAAAGTTCCAGCTGGCCCTAGATATGCGTATCTTCTCACTGCGCAAGGATACTCGTAGGGCCATCTTGGGTGCATACGCTTTTATCAATAGCGATTTGCGCGTTAGGCTTGGCAATATTATGGTGGCAAAACTGAACTTCTCTGACATTGCCTGGCGATCTGAAATTGGCCTGCAACGCCAAGGCAATGAAGATTCAGCTTTAGTCTCGCAATCACTTCTTGCAGTAGCAGATGGCATGGGTGGTTATGTTGGTGGCGAGATTGCATCAAAGACTGTAATTGAAAAGTTAATTCAACTTCTACCAACTCTTGAAAACCCAGAGCTAGATAATGAATCCAGGGAAGATCTTCTTAGCTCCTCTATTGAAAGTATGGATAGAGCAATTGCAGAAATTGGGGCTGCCCGCCCAGAGCTAGTGGGAATGGGTACAACGCTTACCTCAATAGCTCTCTTTGATAGCCACCTACTTTTACTACACCTCGGAGATTCAAGGGCTTATCGTTTGCGTGGCAAGAAAATTGAGCAGTTAAGCCATGATCACACCGTGGTTCAAGAGTTAATAGATCAAGGAAGACTTAGCCCAGATGAGATTGCAGATCATCCCCAAAGATCCTTTCTTACCCAGGCGCTAATGGGCAAAGAAAATCTCTCACCAGTTCTTCTTGCCTATCCAGTATTAAAAGGCGATAGATACCTACTTTGTAGCGATGGACTTACCGCTGTTCTAGATGAAGCGCAGATTGCTAAAGCGATGCAACAAGACTTAACAAGTGCTGTGAATTCACTAATTGAACTTACCTATAAAGCTGGAGCGCCAGATAATGTCACAGTGATAGTTGCTGAAGTTGGAGAGAGTAAGGCCAATATTAAAACCCAGGGCTTTGGCGCCGCGATATGAAAAAAATATTAGGTAAGCGATATGAATTAGGAGCCATGATCGGCACAGGTGGAATGGCTGATGTTTATCTAGCTCAAGATGTAAGACTTAATCGCCAAGTTGCTATCAAGATTTTAAGAAGTGATTTAGCAAGAGATCCATCATTTGTTACCAGGTTTAATAAAGAGGCGTTATCAGTTGCCGCCTTAAATCATCCAGGCATTGTCTCGGTCTATGACTCAGGTAAAGAAGATAGTCCTAGCGGGGCTATGCCATACATTGTTATGGAGTATGTAGAGGGAAAAACGCTGCGGGAGATCGTCAATAAAGGTGAGCGTTTTGCGTTAAATCGAGCTGTTGAGATAACTGAAGGTATTTTAATCGCGCTGCAATATTCCCATAAGAATGGAATTATTCATCGCGATATAAAGCCAGGAAACATCATGATCACAGATAACGGTGATGTAAAAGTGATGGACTTTGGTATCGCAAGGGCTCTAGCCGATACCGGAGCTACTATGACTAGTACTTGGAACATAATTGGAACAGCGCAATATCTCTCGCCAGAACAAGCAACTGGAACTCAAGCAGATGCTAGAAGTGATCTCTACTCTGTTGGATGTTTGCTCTATGAACTATTGGCAGGAAGACCTCCTTTTACTGGTGACACCCCAGTTGCTATTGCTTATCAACATGTCTCTGCGCCGCTTATCCCAATTACTGAAATTCAAGAAAGTCTTGACCCAGCCTTAAATGCTTTTTTTAGTATCGCTCTTGCTAAAGATGCAAACGAGAGATACCAAAGCGCAAATGCAATGCTAAAAGATTTAAAGAAGTTAATTAAAGGTGAAGGTATTACCACTCAGATTCCAAAACAAATAAGAAAAGAAAAGGCACGTAATCGAATCGCCGCGCTATCTATAGCTTTAATACTTCTTGTTGGTGGCGTTAGTTATTTCATATTTAACCCAAACCAGAGTGCAGTTACTAGAGTTCTTCCTAATGTTGTTGGTTTAACAGAGGCGCAAGCGCGGCAAGAATTAGCAGGGCTAACTATCACTATCCAAAGAGCGCCAGATCCTAGAATTCCTAGAGACCGAGTCGCTAGCCAATTACCACTTGCCACAATTCGAGTATCAGATGGATCAGCTGTGACGCTAACAATCTCTGATGGGCCAGGAGATGCGATTGTTCCTACTGGCTTATTAGGCAAACCTCTTGAAGAGGTTAGAGCAGCTTTAACTGCCGCAGGTTTAAGAGTTAGTAGAACTATCGCTATTGATTCAGAGCAAGAGCCTGGAATTGTTTTGAAAATTTCTCCAGAGCCAGGAAGCACAGTTGAAGCAGGTACTGGGGTGGTTCTAGAGATTGCTAGCGGAAATATCTCTGTGCCATCTTTAGTTGGCCGAACTGAAATTGAGGCTAGAACAATTCTTACCCAAGCAGGTTTCTTGGTAAAAATTGTTGAGGCATATGACGTAAATCAGGTAATTGGAAGTGTGTTAGCGCAAGCGCCAAGCGCTGGCGAAATAAAACTGATTGGCTCTTCTGTAACAATTACTATTAATAAGAC
Organism: uncultured Clavibacter sp.; assembly: GCA_937883945.1. Taxonomy (GTDB): domain Bacteria; phylum Actinomycetota; class Actinomycetes; order Nanopelagicales; family Nanopelagicaceae; genus MAG-120802. The sequence goes on from CAKZXY010000090.1 coordinate 15,339, forward strand.
TCAAGGCTAACGAGATACAACTGGGGAGAGACCTTCAGATCTTTTTCTTGCTCCGCTATCGCCGCACTCAACTAACCAATTACCTAACATCTGATAACCGTGTTCGGTAAGAACTGATTCAGGATGAAATTGCACTCCATGTATGGGAAGTGTTTTATGTCTAATAGCCATTACTAAACCACTCTCACTTCTAGCAGTTATTTCAATTTCCTCCGGCAAGCTCTCCTCATCTATCGCAAGTGAGTGATAGCGAGTGGCGGTAAAGTTATTAGGGATATCTTTTAGAACTCCAGAGTTGTTATGAGTAATTACCGATGTCTTTCCATGAAGTAGCTCTGGCGCTCGATTAACAGTTGCTCCATAAGCAACTCCAATTCCTTGATGTCCTAGGCAGACTCCAAGTAAAGGCTTTTTTATTTGAGCTGCATACTTAATCATCTCTACTGAGATGCCAGCTTCTTCAGGGGTTCCAGGACCTGGGGAGATTAAGACCCCGTCATATTGATCGGCGTGATTTGCGCTAACTTCATCATTTCTTACTACCGTGCACTCGGCCCCTAGTTGTTGGAGGTATTGAACGAGGTTAAAGACAAATGAGTCATAGTTATCAATTACCAAGATCCTTGTTCCCATGGCCTCATCCTCTCCTGTATCCTGACGCCTATGCCTAAATCCAGACTGCGTAAGAAGAAGAAAGATAACCGCCCAGAGATACTTCTTGCTGAGCGAGATCCTGCTGAAATAGAGAGCCCTGCCTGGCTCGCCCCAACAATGATTGGCGCATTCTTAGTAGGGCTATTTTGGATAGTAATTTTCTATGTCTCCCAGACCCTCTACCCAATACCTAATATCGGGGCTTGGAACATGGTTGTGGGCTTTGCCTTCATCGGAGTGGGCTTCTCCCTAGCCACTCGCTGGCGCTAATACCTTATTTCTTAATTACACCTGTGTAATTCTCCACAGGTTATCCACCCCTGTGCATAGAGCCCTTGCCTGCAGATTGGCCCCTGCCCACCTACCCTAAGGCGCATGATGCGAAGTGTTTTTGGTCTTAGCGCCTACCTAATCACGGTGATTGCAATTGTGGCTATCACTATTCGCTCTCTAGAACTCTATCGCCGGATTAAAGCAGGTCAAGCAGATCCAACTAGATCAAATCAAAGAGCTAAACGTTTTGCTCTTATGGCAAAAGAAGTTTTAACCCATTCCAAGATGTTGAAATTTACTGGATCTGGAATTGCGCATTGGTTTGTGATGTTAGGTTTCTTTGCACTCTCTGGAACTCTTCTTACTGCATATGGCCAGATATTTAATCCAGAGTTTGCACTGCCTCTAATTGGACATTGGGTTGTCTATAACTTATTTACTGAAAGCTTTGCCTGGCTTACTGGAATATCAATAGTTACATTAATTGGAATTCGACAAGTTACAAGAATTACTAATAAAGGCCGCAGCTCTCGCTTCTATGGTTCAGGTTCTTGGAAAGCTTATTATGTTGAAGGAACAATACTTGCAATCGTTTTCTTTGTAATAACGCTGCGCGGACTTGAGGGAGCGCTAATTGGATATAGCGGAAATCCTTGGGACTTTGCCTTATCAAAGCCCGCAGTTAATGCTTTTGCAGATCTTGATAAAGAGAGTATTGAAAACTGGATTGTGATCGTTGCATCACTAAAAATTATTGTCTCTATGCTCTGGTTCATTGTTGTTTCTGCCAATTTAACTATGGGTATTGCCTGGCATAGATTCCTAGCGCCATTTAATATCTTCTTTAAGCGTGAGGTTTCAGAAAAACCAACGCTAGGCGCTCTTCCTGAGATGATTTCGAATGGAAAAGTAATTGACTTTGAAAACCCTAAAGATGATGATCTCTTTGGTATTAGCGATGCTGCCTCCATATCCTGGAAAGGTCTATTGGATATGGCTAGCTGCACTGAGTGCGGCAGATGTCAATCACAATGCCCCGCATGGCATACCGATAAACCTTTATCGCCTAAGTTATTAATAATGGCGCTTAGAGATCACGCCCTTGCAAATATTCCTAAAGAAGGTCCGATTGTGGGCGAAACTATTTCACCTGATGTGCTCTGGTCCTGCACAACTTGCGGCGCCTGCGTTAATGAGTGCCCAGTTGATATCGAACATATCGATCACATAGTAAATATGAGACGTTTTCAAGTATTAGTTGAATCAGAGTTTCCAACAGAGCTTGGTGGAACATTTAGGAATCTTGAAAAAGCTGGAAATCCCTGGGGCGCTAATAGGGCTGATAGAAATGCCTGGATCGCAGAATGTGATTTTCCAGTTGAGGTAATCACTGGCGCTCTTCCAGATGAAGTGGAGTATCTCTTCTGGGTTGGATGCGCTGGAGCATATGAAGAGAGAGCAAAGAAGACTACAAAGGCAGTTGCAGAGTTGCTCTATATCTCAGGAGTTAAATTCGCCGTCCTTGGAGCAAGAGAGACCTGCACTGGAGATCCAGCGCGCAGAGCTGGAAATGAATTTCTCTATCAAATTCTGGCAAGAGAAAATATTGATACTTTTAATGAGGTTTATGCAAATTACAAGGGAAAGAAAAAAGTTGTAGTGACCTGCCCGCATTGCTTCACAACAATAGGCCGTGACTATAAGCAGCAAGGCTTTGAATTAGAGATGCTTCATCACACTCAACTTCTTAATACCTTAGTTAAAACGGGGCGTTTAAAGCCAGTAACACAGAGCAGTAACTCTCTTACCTATCACGATCCTTGTTACCTAGGCAGGCATAACCAAATCTATGAACCACCTAGAGAGTTACTGGAATCAACTGGAGTTGAATTAATTGAGATGCCAAGAAATCAAGAGCGATCTTTTTGTTGCGGCGCAGGCGGCGGAAGAATGTGGATGGAGGAGAAATTAGGCACTCGTATCAACATGAACCGAGTTGAAGAAGCTATTAACACCGGCGCTAAGGAAGTTGCTGTGGCTTGCCCATTTTGTCGAGTGATGGTTAGTGATGGAGTAACTGCTAAAGGCTCAGATACAAACGTTATTGATGTTGCTCAGGTATTACTTAGATCTGTTAAGAGTGAGAGTAACCAAAGCCCCACCAATTAACCCACCTAAATGTCCTCGCCAATCCACCCCACCTAATACAAAACCAATAGCAAAATTGAGTCCGACAATTATTAGAATCGATCTCCACTCAACCCCTGCTTTTTCGCCAACTAAAGCAAGAGCGCCAAAGAGTCCAAAAATCATCCCAGATGCCCCTATTGAATAAACATAGGCTGGATTCAATAAAACCGAAAGGGTTGAGCCACAAATTAGTGAAGCAAATAAAATCAGTAGGTATCTACTCTTGCCAAAGTAGTTTTCAAGTGGAGTGCCTAAGGCGTAAAGTGCCAGTAAATTAAAGGCTAAATGCCATAACCCGCCGTGTAATAAGGCAACTGTAAATAAGCGGTAATACTCACCATTTTCTACATAGAAGCGGTTAAGTAACAGCCTATCTTCATACCCAACTGTGGTGATTTGTAATAAATAAGAGACAGCAATTATTAAAAGTAGTGAGCCAGTTATAGAGCGGCGCATTAAATTTATGCCAGTGATACTGAAGTTATCTTCACCGCTTGAATCGGGCGATCTGCTCCGCCAACTTTAACCTCTGATATTGCCTGAACTAACTTCTGACTTGCTTCATCTTTAACTTCACCGAAAATACTATGTTTGCGATCTAACCAAGTAGTTGGTGCAACAGTTATAAAAAATTGTGAACCATTTGTTCCAGGGCCAGCATTAGCCATCGCTAGTAGATATGGTTTAGTAAAAGATAACTCAGGATGAAATTCATCAGCGAAGCGATATCCAGGTCCACCAGTTCCTGTTCCAAGTGGATCTCCCCCTTGAATCATGAAACCTTTGATTACTCGGTGAAAGACTGTTCCGTCATAGAGTGGTTGATTGGTTTTCTCGCCAGTATTTGGATTAACCCACTCGCGCATTCCTGCAGCTAACTCAACAAAGTTTGCAACTGTTTTTGGTGCATGATTTGGAAATAACTCAATAACAATACCGCCCATTGAGGTGTGCAGGGTCGCTTGAGTAATTGGCGGCATTGAATCGTTAACCATGTGGAGACTAGGGGAATCGAACCCCTAACCCCCTGCTTGCAAAGCAGGTGCTCTACCAATTGAGCTAAGTCCCCATATCGCAGCAAAAAAGAGCGTTGATATGGTGGGCCTAAGTGGACTTGAACCACTGACCTCTTCCTTATCAGGGAAGCGCTCTAACCAGGCTGAGCTATAGGCCCGCAAAACGGGAAGCGCAAGGCTACCTGACCTGCGGGCGTGCGCAAAAATAGCACTTTTTTACCGCTTATTTTTTCACTTTCTAATCCTCGTCATTGACCTTGGCTAGTGAGACTACAAAGGTGCCTTGATCAAGATTTACTAGGCGAACTCCAAGAGTATCGCGCCCGGTCTGGCGAACTTCTTTAACTGGGGTGCGCATTACTACGCCTCCTGAGGTAATAACTAAAATCTCATTACTTTCATTAACAATTAGCGCTCCTACTAAACCACCTCGCGCGCCTTCGTCAACTTTGGCGGCTTTAACTCCAATGCCGCCGCGGGATTGCAAACGATACTCGCTGATATCAGTTCTCTTTCCAAAACCACCATCGGTTGCTGTTAGCACAAAACTCTTTTCATCACCACTTCTAATTGTTGCCATAGTGAGCAATTCATCACCGCTTCTAAATTTCATTCCAATTACTCCAGTTGCAGATCTACCCATAGAACGCAAGGACTCATCATCTGCTGTAAAGCGAAGTGACATTCCCTTCTTTGAAATTAAAAGTAGCTCATCCTTTGCAGTGATAGCAGAGGCTGCCACAACCTCATCGCCATCTTTTAATGAAATTGCTATTAAGCCGCCAGTTCTTGGTGAGTCATATTCACTAAGTGGGCTCTTCTTTACTATTCCACCTTTTGTGGCGATTACTAAGTATGGAAGCGAGGAGTAATCGTTAATACCGATAACGGAGGCGATAGTTTCATTTGGTTTAAATGCCAATAAGTTTGCAACATGCTGGCCCCTGGCATCACGTCCAGCATCAGGAAGCTCATGAACTTTGGCTCTATAGACCCGGCCTTGGTTTGTTAAAAAGAGAAGCCAATCGTGAGTTGATGCGGTGAAGAAATGTTCAACTATGTCATCTTGTTTTAAGGCTGCCCCTTTAACCCCTTTACCACCACGTCTCTGAGATCTATAAAGGTCGGCTTTGGTCCGTTTGGCATATCCGCCCCTTGTAATGGTTACAACTACATCTTGATTTGGAATCAGATCCTCGACTGATAAATCAGTATCACCAGCAACTATCTGAGTTCTTCTCTCATCTCCATACTTATCTACAATCTCTTTAAGCTCCTCTTTAATTATCACTCTTTGAGCAGCAGGGTCATTAAGAATTATCTTTAACTCTTTAATTTCAGCCATCAAGGTTTCAAACTCATCAATAATCTTCTGGCGCTCAAGTGCTGCAAGGCGGCGCAGCTGCATATCAAGGATGGCATTGGCTTGAAGTTCATCGACTTCAAGAAGTTTAATTAAACCTTCCCGGGCTTGCTCTGATGTAGCGCTAGCTCTAATTAAAGCTATTACAGCATCTAAGGCATCAAGGGCTTTTAAGTAACCACTTAATATATGAGCGCGTTTCTCTTTTTCTTTTAATCTAAATTTTGTTCGTCTGATAATTACTTCTACTTGATGAGTAATGTAATAGCGGACAAACTCATCAAGGCGCAGTGTTCTAGGAACGTTATCAACTAATGCCAACATATTTGCTCCAAAAGAGTCCTGGAGTTGTGTTTGTTTATAGAGATTATTTAGGACAATTTTAGGGGTGGCATCATTTCGCAGCACAATAACTAAACGTTGACCAAGGCGCTCATTGCCTTCATCTCTAACATCAGCGATACCTTTGATCTTGCCATCTTTTACTAGCTCAGCAATTTTTAGAGCAAGGTTGTCAGGATTTACTTGATATGGCAGCTCTGTTACTACTAAACATGTTCGTTTATTAATCTCTTCAACTTCCAC
>CAKZXY010000091.1 GCA_937883945.1 uncultured Clavibacter sp.
GCCCTCCCCATTGCAATTCGCTCTGCTTCAAGAGCCCAGATGCCAACTTGAGTAGCGACTTTATTAAATGCCTGCCTTGTTGCCTCTAGCTCACTTCTTGGAAGAAGTGCATATGGCCCGCCAATTTCATCGCTAAGCCCCGGCGCTTTTAATATTGCATAAGAATCAGAAACGCTACTCACAGCTACATCAAGCATAAATTTCATCTTCTCTAGATATTCAAGTAGCTGCGGCGCACTCACCTGATCTAGATGAAGATAGGTAGCCTCTGAATCATCAACTAGATAAAACTGATACTCCAGATGACCTTTAGGATCAAGGATTAGCGCCTCGCTCCAAATTCCTGGCTCTAACTTCTCTAGATGCTGCGTTGTTAATGAATGAAGCCAGCTAAGGCGATCTCTTCCTGAGATTTTAATTATCGCTCTATGAGATAGATCTGCCCAAGCCTGCCCCTTTGCGAGAGCTCTTCCTTCCTGGGCTACTTGGCCAAAATGCCAAACTGCTCCTTTATCTAAACCTTCATCTAAATAAACTGCGCTCATGTTTTATCACTGCAATTAGCGCAGGTGCCATAGATAGCAAAGTGAGTTACATCTGTTTTAAAACCATATTCATCAATTAAAGTTGAAACAAAACTTGCTGCGCTCTCAAGTGGGGCATCACCAACAGATCCACAACTGCCACAGACAAGGTGAAGATGGTGGGAATCCTCTGCTGCGTGATAGGTCGCACCGCCATGGCCAAGATGGGCATGCTTAACTAAACCAACGTTTTCTAGCGTCTCAAGGTTTCGATAGATCGTAGAGAGATTAATTCCTGGATGGCTCTTTCGAACGCTCTCTGCCACTTCCTCAGGGGTGGCATGGCCTAGCTCGCGCACCGCACGCAGCACTAACTCTCGCTGCGGGGTAAGGCGCAACCCCTTCTGCCTTAACTCATCTGCCCGTTCGTTCACAGCGCCATTCTAGAGGTTTGGCAGGTTATAGGAATTTTCTAGGCTCTTAGATCTAGGGCGAGAATTAGCGCAATTGCTAGGTAATTCTCCACAGGCGTATTCTTCCACTCTTATGGCTCGCCTTCTACTTTTAACCAATAGCACTGGCGCTAGCGCTGAAGTTCTGCCTGCTTTGAGCCTTCTGCAACATAACGTAAAAATCCTGCCAGCAGTAGCTTCAGTATTGGTAGATATCCCAGAGGTTGATCTCTTATTTATTGATGCAAGAAGAGATCTAAGCGCTGCTAAATCTCTAACTAAATTAATAAGGACAACTGGAGTTGGCTGCCCAATAATTTTGATAACTACTGAAGGCGGCCTCTCGGCAACGAGCGCTGATTGGGGATTTGATGATGTCATCCTTGATAGCGCAGGGCCAGCAGAAGTTGATGCCAGAATTAGAGTAGCAATTGGAAAATTAGAAGCACTTAGAATTCAAGCAGATCCAACATCAGGTGAGATAAAGAGCGGCGATGTAATAATTGATGAGAAGAGCTACACCGCAAAGATTAAAGGTCGCTCTCTTGATTTAACCTATAAAGAATTTGAACTTCTAAAATACCTTGCTCAGCATCCCGGGCGAGTATTTACTAGATCTCAACTACTCCAAGAGATCTGGGGCTATGACTACTTTGGCGGTACTAGAACTGTTGATGTTCATATCAGACGCCTTAGATCAAAGCTTGGAACAGAGTTTGAAGCAATCATTGGAACTGTTAGAAATGTGGGATATCGCTTTAATCTCTCGCCAAAAGATAACCAGCTTGCAGATCTAGCCAATGATTAATCTTGCAAATACTGATCTAACTGTTTATCCACTCTGCCTAGGTGGCAATGTCTTTGGCTATAGCGCAGATAAGCAAAACTCTGAAGCGGTATTGAGTTTCTATGCCGATAACGGTGGAAATTTCATTGATACCGCCGATATGTACTCCCAATGGGCCCCAGGACACATTGGCGGAGAATCAGAGACGATCATCGGTGATTGGATGGCAAATCGCGGCAATCGTCAAAAAATGATTATCGCCACCAAAGTCTCAAAGCTTGATACTCGCCCAGGGCTAAAGGCGGCAAATATCAAAGCAGCCTGTGATGAATCCCTAAAGAGATTAAAGAGTGACTACATAGACCTTTATTACGCCCACCAAGATGATCTAGATACTCCAATAGAGGAGAGCCTTGGCGCATTTGATGAGTTAATCAAAGCTGGCAAAGTCCGCTATATCGCAGCTTCAAATTTCACTCCAGAGCGGCTTCAAGAATCGCTAAATATCTCAAAAGCAAATGGCCTATCAAGTTATATTGCATCACAAGATCAATACAACTTACTTGATCGTGAATATGAAAAGGGATTAATGCCCACCATTGAAAAAAATAACCTCTCTCAAATTCCTTTCTATGGATTGGCTCGCGGATTTCTCACAGGAAAGTATCGCCCTGGAGTTAGCGTGGAATCAGTAAGGGCAAGCGGGGTTGCAAGTAACTATGCCAATGAGCGAGGTTGGAACTTACTTTCAAAGCTAGATCAAATCGCAAAAGATAAGAAAACTACCGTTGCTGCAATCTCTCTTGCCTGGCTTAGAGCTCAACCAACTGTTGCTACCCCAATTGCCTCTGTCACTAAATTAGAGCAAATTAAAGAGATTATGCCGATCGTTGAGCTATCAAGCCAAGAACTTCAGACGCTAACTAACTCCTGACACATTGCTCTAAAGGCAGCGGTATGCGCTTCAACATCGCTCCTGCTTGTGTAAGGCGACATTAGGGCCATATTGTGAAATGGGGTAAGAAGGATTCCATCATTAAGTAAGCGCAAGTGAATATATTGCTCTAACTCAAAATCTCCAGCCCTTGCTGCCTCGCCTCCAGTTCTAGGAGCGCTTCTTTGAAAGAGATACTCACCCCGAGCCCCAAGGCGATTAACATGCCAGGGCAGTTTAAATTCATTTATCGCTACCTCAACTCCATCACACCAGAGATTTCCAAGCTCAATCATCTTTATAAAGTTCTCATCGGTTAATACTTGAGTAAGCGTTGCCTTCATGGCAGCAAGAGACAGGGCATTTCCTGCAAGAGTTCCACCAATTCCGCCAGTATCAATTACCTCACGCTCTATCTTTCTTGCAATCTGTGATGCCATCTCATAGCTCATTCCAAATGTGCCAGTGGGAATTCCGCCCCCGATTGCTTTTCCAATAGTTAAAAAGTCTGGCTTTAAACCTAGTTGCGCGCTCATTCCCCCAGGGCCAACAGAGATGGTATGAGTCTCATCAATAATCCATAGCGCGCCATATTTCTTAGCTAACTCACCAACTCCAGCGAGATAGCCCTCTTCTGGAAGAACAATTCCCACATTGGTCATTGCAGGCTCCATTAAAATAGCTGCAACATCACCAAACTTTAAAGCCTCTTCCATTCCACTTAAATCATTAAATTCCACAACCCTAGTTGTTAGATCAAGTGGCACAGGAGCACCAATATTTCCCTCACGAGTGATAGTTGCTCCAGAGCTATCTAGAGTTGCAAAGCTCTCATCAACAGATCCGTGATAGCAGCGATCAATAACAATAATCTTCTGCCTTCCAGTAATTAATCTGGCATAGCGAATCACATGGCGATTGGCATCGGTTGCAGATACAGTAAATTGCCAGAGCGGCAGATGAAATCTTCTAGCAAGCTCTTTAGAGACTTCTAAGGCATCATCTGTGGGAAGCATTGCAGTCATACCCTTTGAGAGCTGCTTTGAAATAGCATCAACGGTTGGCTTTGGGCTATGGCCCGTCATAGATCCAGTATCACCAAGACAGAGATCTATGTATTCATTGCCATCAACATCAATAAAGTGAGCACCACTTGCTGATTGAACAAATAGCGGGTATTTACCAGGCCATTTAGACATCCAAGACATAGGAACTCCGCCTGGCATTACCTCTTTAGCTTTTTCAAAGAGGGCAGCGCTCTTTGGAGTGCGGGAGAGAAAGCGCTCCATCTCTCTTTGATGAAGGGCCTTTAAGTGTTCTCTATTAATCAATTTTCAAACCTATCTCTTTGAATGCTTCCAGGGCTTGATACGGAGTAAGTCTTTCCTCAATTTAAACTGGCTGATTTCAATATCGTAGGCAATCTGAGCCCTTAGCCAATATCCATTTGAGAGACCAAAGAAGCGACAGAGCCTTAGATCCGTATCAGCGGTAATACTCCGCCTTCCCTTTAATATCTCGCCAATTCTCTGCGCTGGTACTTCACACTCTTTGGCTAAGCGATAGGAGGTTAGGCCCATGGGAATCATAAACTCTTCAAGAAGCAACTCTCCTGGAGAGACGGGCTCAAGACTCTTACTCAATAACTTCTTCTGGGTAGGGCGAACTCTTAATTTAGCCTTAACGCTCTTGCTAGCCACATTCCACCTCACTCTTCATCTCTTTGCAATAAATCTCATTAGTGATAATCGATAATCTCGACATCTTCAGCTCCGATACTGCTCCATCTAAAGCATATTCTCCATTGATCATTAATGCGGATACTCATCTGACCGTCGCGACTTCCTTTTAATCGCTCTAAACGATTGCCAGGAGGAATCCTCAAGTCATCAAGCCTCATAGCGATCTCAAGCTGGCGAAGCTTGCGCCTAGCCACCCTCTCGAAAGCAATAAAGCGTTCAACTCTTTCTCCCCCTGCTAGTGCTTGCGTATCACTACAGGAGAAGGAGAGAATCACTGCTCAATAATAACGCCTAACGTTATTAACGCAACTCGTTACTACTGCGCCTGTGGATTACTTAGATCTCTTCAAATACAAAGAGCGCTTCAAGATAGGTATCGCTACTTATTCCAAGATTTGCAGCATCAGGAGGAGCGCTCTGCGGCTCGATACAGACCCCTTCAGGATCTTGGTCATAGACCACCCAATAAGGTGCATCTGATTCAATCTTTATCTGCAATACATCTTCCCAAGAAACTGTTGGCACTCCTCGCACTTGAGTAAAGGCATCATCCCAAGGAGGAGGCGTTGGGTTTATTAACTTTCCAGTTGGCATGTAATCACTGCCACGTTCAAACATTTTTCCAGGATGAAAATTAATCTCAGCAGCTCCGCCTCTATCAAACTCTCTTGGAAACCAGGGATGAAGCCCCATCCAAAATGGCAGATCACTTCCCCCTGCTTCATACTCTAAAGACCAACGCAGAGCGTTATCAAGAAGTTCAAATCTCTGTTCCACTCTTGCCTCCAAATATGGCTCTGGAAGATCAAGTGCAAAATATCCATTTCCTATCTCCTGCCAAGAAGAGGTAGGGGCAAAGCCGTGTATTGCATCAGGTGAGGCAAGATTTGTTGGAAGTTGAAATTCTTCTCCCTTACCATTTTTTATTAGACCATCTTTGATTCGCCCTGCCCAAGGAGCCATGGGATACCAACCCCAGGTAAGCACCTGCCCTCTAAAAGGCAGCACACATTCAATATCTCTAAATCTTAAGGATGAGATCCTTCCCCCTTGATCAACATCAATTTCAAGTGAGATCTCACCGCCATCAATTGCATGAAGAAGGCTCATAGCGCTAAATCTAACTCCTCTTTCCAGGGAGGATTAGCACCGGCTCTAGAGCAGGTAATTCCAGCAGCTTTTGCAGCCCTTTCTAGAACTTGTTTCAACACATCTGCCTTTAGCCCAGCTAGGCCGTATTTAAGAAGACCCTCAACAATTACTGCTCCAATAGTGTCGCCTGCCCCAACGCTATCTACCAATTCAACCTTTGCTGCAGGGCAATCAATAAGCCCATTTCTAGTAAAGCAAGTTAATCCCTTCTCAGCTCTTGTTACCACAACTATCTCGGTACCTCTTGAGAGCCAGTTAGCAATTACATCACTCTCTGAATTCTCATAGAGCCAGGAGAAATCATCTTCACTTAGCTTCACAATCTTTGCTAGATCTATCCATCTCTCAACGCTATTTCGATATATCTCTCTATCGCCCTGAATTGAAGGTCTGACATTGGGATCAAAAACTACAGTTGCGCTCTTATCTGATAGCCACTTATGGAGCTCTGAAGCACCAGGCTCTAAAAGAGTGGCAACTGAGCCGATATGAATAACTTCGGCATCCTCTTTAGGAAGCCATGAGGAGTGGAAGTTAAAACTAACCGTTGAATCTAGCTTGAATTCATAGCTAGCAAGGCCTGCTTCATTAATTGTTGCTATTGCAAGCGCAGTCGGAAGATCTGAGCGATGCACTAAATCAAGGCTAACCCCACTATCTAATAGCTCGCGCTCTATCGCCTCGCCATAACTATCAGTAGAAATACCTCCAATAAAAGTAGTTGAAAAACCAAGACGGGCCAAAGCTTTTGCGCTATTGCAAGGACCCCCGCCCACCATCTCTGAAATTGCTCCCCCAGCAATTGGAATTAGATCCATTAAGGCTTCACCGACGACCAGAACTTGCCTCACTTCCTTAACCACTCCTTAATTATTGGTGCCAAGGATTTCGCATCAAGTTGCCCACTTGCAAGGCTGACTATTACTTCCTCTGCTTCATCGACTCCAACTTTGAAATCTTTATCATTGATAATTGCAAATAGTCTTCCTGATGCCCAGGTTAATCTCTTATTGCCATCAATTAAAGCGTGATTAGATGCTAGTGAATGCATAAGAGCTGCAACTTTTTCGGCAAATGACTCATAAGCCTCTTGCCCATAGATAGATGTTGAGGGTCTATGAACTGCAGATTCAAGTAATCCAATATCTCTGATGCGAAAGTCTGGAATTAGCGCTTCGCCAATCTCAATTACTTCCTCAAGGCTGAGATATTGGATTTCCTTACTCACTTAGCAAGACGCTGAAGGAGTTCAGCGTCTTGAGTTTTAACCTTTTCAATGCCCTTCAATAGTTTATTTCGACGCCTTGAGGTGTATGCATCGATTGCTCGAAGAGCCGCCTCTTGCATCGAAATTCCATCTTCAGCCGCTGCCCTCTTCAGTGCCTTAGCTTGCTCTGGAGAGAGCCTTAAATTCATCGCCATAAACAAATGGTACCACTTAGGTACTAGTTCAATTACTCTCACGCACTTCTCCGATCTACTCTTTTAAAGCGTTATTCCCCTCCCATTCTGGGCTAGAACGGCGACATATACTCCCGATCGTCCACAGGCCAGGTCAAAAGTTTTGGGCAAAGCTACAAATCCGGGGAATTGCGAATTAAGTTAGTTGCCGCAGAGAATTACCTAAGAATCTCTACTCGACATGGATTAGCCTTGGGCGGTGCTAAGTAAGATTTTCAATCTTCGAAGAGAGTTTGGCAAGTTCTTTAGCGTTGGAGCACTTGGCTATGTCGTGGGGGTTGGCGGCTTTAATCTACTGGTTCATACCCAAAACGCTCCCTTTAAGGATAAACCTTTAACGGGATCAATTCTTTCAGGAGTGGCCTCGATCCTTGTTGCCTACATTGGTAATAGACATTGGACTTGGAAAGACAGAAAGCGAAGCGGGGCAAGACGCGAAGTAACCCTATTTTTTATCATAAATGGAATCACTCTTACCTTCGGAGTTATCTGTCTTGCAATCTCCAGATATGTTTTAAATCTGGATTCGGCCCTTGCTGACAACATCTCAGCAAATGTAATTGGTGTTGGCCTTGGAACAATATTTAGATTCTGGAGCTACCGAACGATTGTCTTTAAGCCCCACTAGAGATCTTTAGACGCTCTGCCATAACAACGGCTACCTCAAGCCAACGAGTGATCTCCTCTTGAGTAAATGGACTATCAAATCCTCTTACAACATAGAGTCCAGTAAACATATCGCCACTATATTGATAAGCGCCAAATAAATAACGCATTGATTCACCTTCACCAATTTTGGCATGAACGATAACTCGGTTCTGCTCTGATACTAAGTTTGCGGGAATCTTGGGAAGATTGAGGAATTCATATTTAGTAAAAACACCATCTCTTTCAGTTCCACCACCGCTTTTGACACAGTTGTTATAACTTAGTTTTACCTCACTTAGCGCCTGCTGAGCAGCACTTATGCTTCTATAGCGAACTGACTCAGTGGATAGAAATAGGTAGGGATTGCCGCTTCTATTTGCCAATACTTGACGTCGCTCTTTTCTAAGCAGCTCAGAATCAAATTGAGCGCTACAGAGATCTAGCGTTGGATCCTCTAGCGTCGTGCCTCTCCCCATTGGAACTACATACCACTCCGAGGAGAAGTCAGAGCCATTAAATCCATATCTATCAAGGGTCTTTTGGATCGGATCATCAAGTGAGCGATCAGGCTCTAGGGCGTAGCTCTGCGCCTCTGCTATATCGCTAATTTTTACCTCAGCTCGAGCAATACCAAGAAGTATGAAGTTGCTCCCTTGGACCTTCACACTCTTTTTTCTACTCCCAACAGCGATGCTAGCCGCCTCATAACTATCGCCGCTCTTCTTTGCTCGAACTATCTTTGCTACGCCGCCAATTAATGAAAATTGGGCGCTTCCTGCGCCTAAAACAATTCCTGCAAGTGAAGATGTTGCAAGATATGCAGTGCACTTTCCGGAACACTTCATAGCCCCAATTGGATATTCACTTGAAGCGCTACTCCATTTTCCACTTCTCTTCATATCAGTTGCCGGCGTGAAATCAACTGATGCGCTTAACTTAGCTGAGCGGCCATTTCCTAGACAATCAAAGGTTTGTAGCCTGCCAACTCTTTGCTCGCCAATTGTTATTGATAATTCTGGTTTATTCTTTAGCGCACTTTTAGATATTATCCAACCTTCAGGATTGACTAACTCTGTTGTACAAAGTCCAGTTCCAGCATCGCTTACTCCGCTTAGCTCAACGCTAACTTTTGAAGAAGTGACCTTAGAAATTGCATACTCACTTCCAATAATTGGAAGGCCTCTATCGATATTTACCTGCACAATATCTGACCAAGGGCTCCAAATTCCTGAAAGATTTCTCACCCTTAACTCAAGCCCATATTCGCCTTCAGGAAGATCTTGTAATTGCAAAACCTTTGGAGCGGTAAAGGGGTTTAAATATGTAGGCTGCCAATCTGCGCTCTTTGATGTTGAAAGTTTTTTCAATACGCCATCAATTCTTGCCTCAAAATCGGCAATATCATTTACGCTTTGAGAATATGTGCTATCTAAAATTGCCGCATCCGGTGAGCGCCAGCTCTTAGGAGAGCTCAATACCGGCTTTTTTAAATCCCCAGAGTCTTTTCTGACAATATTGACTAGGACCGAATCTTCAGAAGCGCTGGTCGCACTGAGCGTGATATTTCCGCTATAAACAGTAGCGCTTTTACCTGGCTCTAGCGTCATAGAACCTACTGCAGAGGCAGATGAGGAGTAGCTATAGGAATCTAGATTTAGCATCCAGATATCAGTGCTGATTGCTTCAGTTACATCCGCAATTGCATCATAGGCATTGGGTGAGACGATTGCTGAACTTGGTGGTGGATCAGTTCGATAGATAACTAAGCCTGCCTTATATCGAGGGCTAGCTTTTCGATATTCAATCCAATAAGTAGATCTACCATCTCTTAAAAATATTACCCTGGCTTTTCCATAGACATTAAGCGCATTAATCTCAATTGACTCACTACTCCAAGATTGCTTAATATCACTTTCTTTAAGTAGCCCCATTCGCCATTGATGATAGGTTGATAAGGGCGTTGAAACATCAACATTTCCCATCAAATCAATACTTCCGCCATACTCAACTGCCTTACATGTGCTCCAACTTCCATCAGATGCTCCAGATGGACAGCGAATAAAGTTTGAGTGACCAAGGCCCAGTGAATGTCCGAGCTCATGAGCAACAATGAAGCCATCGATAGAGTCATGAAGCACTATTGTGCCACCGGCTCGTTTAGCATCCCCAATAAGTGCTCTACCAGACCAGATACATTCATTATCTGGAGCAAGAATTACTAGATAGCGAGATTGCCAATCACTGATTCCAAGGCGCTTATAAGTCTCCACCTTTACCGCGCTGGTCCAGGTATTGAAATTGTTATCACAGGGCATTGCAAAGTTAAGTCGAATTGGAAGGCTTAAAGATGCACCAAATTTAAATTCGATTCTCTTATCTTCTGGATCACCATAGACAGTGGTCAATTCTTTCCAGAGCGGACCGACTTTGGTCTCAATCTCCTTTTGAGCATCACTAACACTTCCAGCAGCGGGTGCTGATCCAGCCCATTGAATCGAGACGATATCGATAACTCGAGTCTCAAGTGCTAGCGCTGGCGCAGCGCTAAGTAATGTAAGGGTTAACGAGAGAGCAAGGGATGAAAACGCCAGGCGCTTAAGAATTGGTGCGAATGAATTTTTCAATGTCTTTGATAATTTCATCAAGGCTAAACTCGGGCTTCCATCCAGTCATAGAGCCTATCTTGCTGGTATCGGGCACTCTTCGCATAGTTTCCTCAAAGCCAGCAGGATAAGCCTTGGAATAGGGCAGATATTCAATCTTTGAAGACGAATTAGTAAGAACAATAACCCGCTTTGCAAGATCTGTAATAGAGATCTCCTCCTGACCCCCGATATTAAAAGCGTTGCCTAAAGCTTTATCATCAAAGAAAATCTTTAGAACTGCGTTAACAGCATCTGAGACATGGCAGAAGACTCTTGATTGTGAACCATCGCCATAGATAGTGATGGGTTGGCTCTTAATAGCAGCTGAGACAAATCTTGGAAGAACCATTCCGTAGGCCCCGCTCTGTCTTGGACCAACAGTATTAAAAAATCGTCCAGTTACAAACTTAAGAGAGTGGCTCATATGAAACATTTGGACAATTGATTCATCTATTGCTTTGGCTTCAGAGTATGCCCAGCGAACTAATTGTGGTGATCCAATAACTCGATCAGATTCTTCAGTTAGCGGTTGTTTTGGATTCTTTCCATAGAGCTCAGAAGTTGAGGCGAGAAAGAATCGCTTTCCAAGCTCTGCTGCTGCTTTAATGGCAATCTCACTGCCATGAGTATTAGCAACTAAAGATTCATATGGCCGCTCAAGAATTCTCTGCACACCAAGTGCTGCGCCTAAATGCATGCAGCCATCAACTCTAGCCATCAAGGTGTGAATCAATTTTTCATCAAGCATTGAACCTTGAATAAATTCAAAACTTGAATTTCCAATTAGCCCAGCAATATTTTGTGCGCTTCCAGTTGAAAGATTATCAAGGGCAATTACAGAGTAGCCCATCTCAATTATTCTTGCGCTTAAGTGAGAGCCAATAAATCCAGCGCCACCTGTAATAAGTAATTTCACCGTGACACCTTATCTAATACATCTTTATATAGCCCTAGGTGAGCATCTGCCATGACTGAGCTTGAAAACTCCCGCTCTGCTCGAAGCTTTGCAGCCTTGCCGAGTTTTGCCCCAGATTCTAGATCTTGAATAACCATCTCAATTTTGGCTGCCAACTCTTTAACATCTTTACCTGCAAGGTATCCAGTGATTCCATCTTCTAATATTTCAGATACTGATCCCACATCGGTTGAAACTACCGGCACCCCCGCCATCTGAGCCTCAATAAGTGATAGTGGCATCCCTTCACTATCAGATGTGGAGAGAGCGATATCGGCTATAGACCACATCTCATTCTTATCTTGAAAGCCAACAAAGCTGACATTGCCAGGGGCGCTGGCCTTAACTTTATCTAGAAGCTCCCCGCCCCCTGCCATAACAAATCTAATCTTTGGCAATAAGCGCGCAATCTCTACCACTTTATCTGGACGCTTTACTTGAGTAAATCTTCCAAGCCATAAAACTAAAGTTTCATCTTGGCTAAAACCAAATCTCTTTCGAACGCCGAGCCCATCAACTAACTCTAAAGCAGCAATCCCTGGGGCGATAGATAGATACTGCTTAGCTTTTCCTATCCCTACCTCTAGTAGTTCATCTCTTACTTTCTTGCCAATAGTAATAAATCTTGTAGCCCTTGGAGCAAGTAGCCTTTCAATAATATTTAAAATATTTCTTTTAATAAATCCAAACTCAGGATCATAGAGATGATGGCCATGAAAGGAGTGAATCACTGGAATTTCTCTTCTTCTTAGCCTTACTAAAAACCCTGCTTTAAAGGTATGGGTATGTATAAGATCTGGCTTAAAGCTCTCAATTACTCTTTCAATCTCTTTGCGCGCTTTTCTATCTTGAGTAAAGCTCAACTCTCGAGAGAGTGAATCAATTCTCTGATATTTAAGAGTAGTGATAAAGCTATCTTCTACCTCACCCTTTGGGACATTTCCCATAACAAGAAGATTACTTACCCCTAGTTTTTCAAGGCCGTGAATTAAATTGGCAATATATGTAGCTGTGCCTCCAACATTCATTCGAGCGATAACGTGAAGGACTCGCATCGCTTTCCTAGCTCTTTTGCTGAACGCTAATCAGCGGCTTCCAATCGGGGTATTTTGGATTGAAATTAGTAGTAAAAATTGGCCCACCCTTCCATCCACTCATAGCTAGATTTGAGTGAGCAACTAATACCACCGCCAAGTCATACTCTCCAGCTACTAAAGCAGAGCTTTCACCATTCCATGATTTCACTAATGGATCATGCCAAGAAACTTCTGCGCCAAGTTCTTTAAGGCTCTCTATAAAAGGCAGAGCCGGGCTCTCTCTAGTATCAGAGATATCAGCTTTATAGGAAACTCCAACTACTAAGAGATGCTTTCCCTTGATATCGCCATATTCCTCTATTAAACGCCTCGCCACATACTTTGGCATCGAATGATTGACCTCTTCAGAGAGGGCAATGTATTTACTTGTTATGCCAAACTTCTTTCCGCGCTCTTGAAGATAAATAGGATCTACCGGGATGCAGTGGCCACCGATACCAACATTTGGGTGAAATGGCATAAAGCCATATGGCTTACTACCTGCTGCCTTTAAGACCTCATCTGCCGGAATACCCATTGCGCTCATAATCTCTGCAAACTCATTAACCAGGCCAATATTGATAAATCTAAAGGTGTTTTCAAAGAGTTTAGCTGCTTCTGCAACCTCGGCAGATGAAACTGGAATTACCTCATCACAGAAGCTCTTATAAAAAGCAACTGCAGCATCTCGTGCCTGATCTGAGAGCCCTCCAACAACTCTTGGAGTGTTCTTAACTCCATAGCTCTTATTGCCAGGATCAACGCGCTCTGGTGAGATGGCATATAGATGAGATTGGTTGGAGCCCCCATCAATTAAAGGCTTGATGACCTCTCTTAAAGTTCCAGGATAGGAGGTAGATTCATTAATAATTAATTTTGGAGTTTTTAGAACTTCACCAAGTGATTTAGCAGCAGAGATCAGAAGTGATAAATCTGCAGATCCTTTTGCATCAAGCGGGGTTGGTACTGCGATTACCACTAGATCAGCGCCAGATACCTGGTCATATGACTGGCTAACCTGAAAGGCTCCTGAATTAACTCCATTAGC
>CAKZXY010000092.1 GCA_937883945.1 uncultured Clavibacter sp.
AGCCCTTGCTATTGCTCTTCTAAAAGGCGAAAGTGCAACGACAGCTACCGGATCTGTTGACAATGGTGTTACCAATGTTCCATCAGTTCTACTAGTTCCTGTCTCAATCACCAAGGCAAACGTCAAAGATGTAATTGCTGATGGCTTCCAGACACGTGAAGCAGTATGCGAAGGCATCGAAGACCTCTGCACAGCTAACGGAATCTAAGAAAACTTAGAGGAATAGTTAGCAAGTAACGAAAGAAGTAGAAGTGAGTTCAGCCCGAGTATTGAATTGCTCGGGCTGAACCATTAAATCCCACTAAAGCTAGGAATAAAGTGGCATCACCGATTCTCTCCCTTAAGCGAGTAAATAAATCTTTTGGCCCCGTCCATGTTTTAAAGGACGTTGATTTCTCTGCCTATGCTGGAAAAGTAACCGCCCTAGTTGGCGATAATGGTGCCGGAAAGAGCACGCTTATTAAGTGCATAGCAGGCATCTACACCCCTGAGACTGGGGAATTTATCTTTGAAGGAAAACCAGTAACAATCGCAGGACCAAGAGATGCAACTGAACTGGGAATTGAAATCGTTTATCAAGATCTAGCGCTCTGTGACAATTTAGATATTGTCCACAATATGTTTTTAGGAAGAGAAGAGATTAGCGGAATTACGCTAAATGAATCCAGTATGGAATCTTTGGCAAAAAAGACTCTAGATGGCTTAAGCGTTAGAACTGTTAAATCAATTAGACAAAAGGTCGCCTCACTCAGTGGTGGACAGAGGCAGACCGTTGCTATTGCAAGAGCAGTTCTTTGGAATAGCAAGGTTGTCATCCTTGATGAGCCAACGGCAGCACTTGGCGTTGCTCAAACTGAACAGGTTCTAAAATTAGTAAGACAACTAGCCGATAACGGGCTTGCAGTCATAGTAATTAGTCATAATCTAAACGATGTTTTCCAGGTAGCAGATAATATCGCTGCGATGTATCTAGGAAGCATGGCTGCCCAAGTTGAAAAGAATTCAGTAAATCAAAATGATGTAGTGCGTCTTATAACTACTGGATCGCAAAAATGAGCCAAGATTTAAGCATCAAGCAATCAGCTAATGATTGGTGGAGCAGGGTAAAAGCGGGACAAGTTGGCGCGCTTCCAGCTCTTCTAGGACTCTTAGTTCTCTGCATTGTATTTGGCACCCAGAGCTCGGTATTTCTAACCCCAGGAAATCTAGCTAACTTACTTACCCAGGCAGCAGCAGTGATTGTTATTGCGATGGGCCTAGTTTTTGTGCTCTTGCTTGGAGAAATTGATCTCTCAGCTGGATATGCAGCAGGAGTCTGTGGCGCTCTCTTGGTAATCATGATTACTGAGATGGATTATCCCTGGTATCTAGCATTTCCAATAAGTGTTCTCTCTGGCGTTCTACTAGGAGCAGTCATTGGATATTTGGTTGCCCAATTAAAGATTCCTTCATTCGTGGTAACTCTTGCCACATTCCTAGCTTTCCAAGGGTTATTGCTTCTCCTAGTTGGCGAAGGTGGCACTATCCGAATTGAAGATCCAGTAATTCTGGCTGTTGAAAATAAGAACCTTTCAGTTTCTTATAGCTGGATTTTCTTCTTTCTAACTGCTGGGGCTTATCTTCTCTCTGGCTTACTTAAATTCAGAAAGCGTAAAAAAGTAGGCTTAGTAGACAATTTATTTAAACTCTGGGCGATAAAGACATTTGCTTTAATAGCTATCGGAACTCTTGCTACCTGGGCTCTAACTGTGGAGCGAAGTAATAACCCAGATTTAGTCAGCCTTAGAGGAATTCCTTATGTAGTACCAGTCATACTTGTTCTTCTAGTTGGCGCAACCTTCGTTCTATCTCGCACCTCCTTTGGCCTTCATATCTACGCCGTTGGCGGAAATGCTGAAGCTGCTCGCAGAGCAGGTATTAATGTAAAGATGGTAAGAATTACTGCATTTATGATCTGCACAGGTTTTGCAGCGGTTGCAGGAATGATCTTTGTCTCCAGAGCAAATTCTATTTCACCAACAACTGGTGGTAGTTCAACGCTTCTCTATGCTGTTGGAGCGGCAGTTATTGGTGGAACAAGTCTCTTTGGAGGAAAAGGAAAAGTCAGCGATGCAATCCTTGGCGGCCTTGTTGTAGCCGTCATTGATAATGGAATGGCGCTTCTTGGCTATCCAGCAGGAATTAAATTCATGGTTACTGGCGCAGTCCTTCTAATCTCAGCAACTATTGATGCTGTCTCTAGGCGAGGGGCGAGCACGACTTAACGGCTAAATAAGCATTTCGCTATCCAGCATTTTTACTCGGCAGGGATACTGGGTATCCTTACGCCTCCAACTCTTGCGGGAGTGGTGAAATGGCAGACACGCAGGTCTTAGGAACCTGTGCTTCGGCGTGTGGGTTCAAGTCCCACCTCCCGCACCAGTACCTCTTCTAGTATTAAGTAGAGAAAAATTCAGAGATCAAAGTCTTAAATCTTTCTCTCTCAAACCTTTGCTGCTGCAAAACCTTTCTCTAGATCAGTAATAATGTCTGAGATATCTTCAATTCCAATGCTAAGTCGAACCATCCCTGGCGTAATTCTTGCGCTGCGTAGACCATCTTCTCCAAGTTGCGAATGAGTAGTAGAGGCAGGGTGGATAACAAGTGAGCGCACATCACCAATATTGGCAACATGGCTAAAGAGTGAGAGCCCCTCAACAAATTTCTTGCCGGCTTCTAGTCCGCCTTTAATATCAAAAGCCATAACCGCCCCTGCTCCTTTGGATGCATACTTCAATGCATTTGAATGCCAGGTAGAGCTTGGTAGACCTGAGTAACTAACAGATTCCACTTGATTGTGTTTAGCAAGCCACTGGGCAACTGCCAGCGCATTTTGTAAGTGGCGATCCATTCTCATGCTTAACGTCTCTAGCCCTTGCGCTAAAAGCCAGGCGTTAAATGGCGAAACACTCGGTCCCAAGTCTCTAAGGAGTTGCAATCTGCACTTGAAGATATAGGCAACATTTCCAAATGATGAGCCCATTCCTAGATCTTTTGCATAAACCATATTGTTATAGCTTCCATCTGGTTGATTGAAGCCAGGAAATTTCTCTGGATTCTTTGCAAAATCAAAATTCCCTGAATCAACTATCGCCCCTACCATCGCGCTGCCATGACCGGAGAGAAATTTAGTTGCTGAATGCACAGCGATATCTGCTCCATAATCAAAGGGGCGGGTTACATATGGAGTAGCGATTGTGTTATCTACTATCCAAGGCACTCCTACTTCATGAGCAACTTTGGCAATTCTTTCGATATCAAGAGCTACGCCTAATGGATTAGATATTCCCTCACCAAAGAAGGCCTTGGTATTTGGCCTAACTGCCTGCTTCCAAGAATCCATATCACTAGCATCTTCAACAAAGGTAAATTGAATACCGAATTTTGGAAGTGTGTACTTAAAT
Organism: uncultured Clavibacter sp.; assembly: GCA_937883945.1. GTDB lineage: Bacteria > Actinomycetota > Actinomycetes > Nanopelagicales > Nanopelagicaceae > MAG-120802. The sequence goes on from CAKZXY010000092.1 coordinate 3,444, forward strand.
AAATTATAAGTACCACCATAGACATAAGGACTTGCCACAACGTGATCGCCAGCTTCAGCAACATTCATAATTGCAAGAGCGGTTGCTGCCATCCCAGATGAGACAAGGAGTGAGGCAATTCCTTTTTCTAAGGTAGCAAGCCTCTTTTCTACTGCATCTTGAGTTGGGTTATTAATTCTGGTGTAAACATTTCCAGCTTCAGCTACTCCAAAGAGATTTGCAGCATGGGCAGTATCGCGAAATTGGTAAGCAGTAGTTTGGTAGATAGGAAGAGAGCGAGACCCGGTAGTTGGATCTGGGGTTTGTCCTGAATGAATTTGTTGGGTATCAAACGACCAGTCTTGATTCTCTGACATACCTGACCTCTTCGTTGAAGTTTTCGCCGAATTCAACCTTCAGCGGCACATTCTGTGCCTTTGCACTCAGAATAGTAGAAATTCACCTAAATGTGTGTAGAGCGCCATAGAAAATTTCATTTCTCTTAATCGCTTTTTATTCAAGACAGGGTTACATTGGCTCCATGACAAAGGCGTCATCGCAGGATGCTTCACGTGCAAAATCGCCATCTCTGGAATCTCCACTAGCTACCGCTCTCTCACAATTAAGAAGAGCTATTGATCAATTAAAACTCTCTGAAAATGATTGGAACACCCTTTCAACTCCCCGCCGCATATTAGAGGTGGCTGTTCCCTTGCGCCGCGATGATGGTCGCGTTGAGATGTATAAGGGCTATCGCGTTCAATATTCAACAACCCGCGGCCCTTCTAAGGGTGGCGTTAGATTCCACCAAGATATCGATCTAGATGAAACTGTTGCACTTGCAATGCTTATGACTTGGAAGTGCGCACTTACCAATCTTCCTTATGGTGGAGCAAAGGGCGGGGTTGCAGTAAATCCTAAGACTCTCTCCCTTGCTGAAAATGAGAGATTAACCAGGCGCTACACCTCAGAGATTCTCCCAATCATCGGGCCAGAGCGAGATATTCCAGCCCCTGATGTAGGAACTGATGAACGCAATATGGCCTGGATGATGGATACATATTCTGTTAATGCTGGATTTTCTGTCCCTGGAGTAGTTACTGGAAAACCAATTGTTCTCGGCGGATCTCTTGGGAGAACTTCAGCCACTGGTGATGGCGTTGCAATTTCAGTTCGCGAGGCGCTAAAACTCAAAGGAATTGATCCGAAGGGAGCAACTGTTGCTATTCAAGGTTTTGGAAAAGTTGGATATTGGACTGCGCTTGCCTTAGAAGAAATGGGGCTAAAAGTTGTTGCAGTCAGCGATGTCTCAGGTGGTGTTACTGGATTTAAAAGCGTTACTGATCTGCAAAAGTATGCGCAAGAAAATGGCACTCTCTCTAATGCTCCTGGAACAGATGGCCTGACTAACACTGAGCTACTTCATCTAGGGGTTGATGTCTTAGTTCCTGCAGCGCTCTCTGATGCCATAACTGAAGCAACTGCTACCGGCATTAAAGCCAAGATTGTTGTTGAGGGAGCAAATGCTCCAACAACTCCCTCTGGAGATGCGATTATGAACGAGAACGGAGTCCTAGTTGTTCCGGATATTTTGGCAAACTCAGGCGGTGTAATTGTTTCTTACTTTGAATGGGTTCAAGATAAACAGAATTATTTCTGGAGCGCTGAGGAAGTTAAGACCAACCTAAGTGCCATCTTGATGAGAGCCATTACTGAAGTAGCCGATAAGGCCAAGGGCGAGAAGCTCACCTGGCGCGAAGCGGCCAATATGATCGGGGTTTCCCGCGTAGCCCAGGCCCATCGCCTCCGCGGTCTCTACCCATAACCGAGCCCTTCACCCCATTTTCAAGCTAGAGCCAATCGTGGGAAGATTCACGCCCCCTGAAAGTACTTACAAGAAGTGCTGAACTAATGAGGAGCTGAACAAAGTGGCAGATAAGAACTTTTTATCATGGGTTGGATTTAAGGGCGAAGAAAGTGATGCCAGTAAAACAAATCTTGCCGCAGGTTCAGCCTCGCTAGAGCGCATCCGCGAACTCGAATCCCAGTTAAACGATCTTCGTTCACGTCGCGACATCACAGGGCTAAGCAAGGAAGAGTTTGAAATTCTGGCAACAGAGACTGCGATGTCTATTATTCGCACTGCTCAACAGCGCGAAGCTAAAGCAAACTCAAGTGCTGAGAAAGTATTAAACGAGAGCAAGAAGCTAGCAAGTTCAGCTCTAGAACAAGCTGAGGCAAAAGCTAAATCACTTCTTACCCAAGCTGAATCGCGCGGTCGTAAATATATTGAAGCAGCAGAAAGTGATGCTTCAGATATTCTCTCTCAAGCAAATTCGGAAGCTGAGGATCTTCTTACTAGCAAGAAGCGCGAAGGTGGGGCAATCACAGCTACTGCCAAAAGAGAGGCAGATCGCCTAATTCTTGAAGCAAGTACTGAAGTTTCAGAGTATAGAAATTGGCTTGCGGGAGTTATCTCAGAGGCAGAGCGTCTCTATCGAATTCAGAGCCAATCACTTGATTCAGCCGAAAATGCAATCTCGCAATCTAGAGCAAGGCTTGAGAGCGCATTTAATCGACTAGCAGAGCTACAAAAGCAGGTTGTCTCAGCAATTTCTCCAGATGGCACACCAAGTGCTGATACTAAAGTGGCTGCAAAGATTAGCGCTGCAAAAAATGGCGAAGCCAAGAGCGCAGCAAAGAAAGCTCCAGGTAAGAAGAGCGCAACTAAGAAACGTCGGTGATGTCTTCTAGCTCTCGCTACATCCACTCAGTTGATGGCCTTCGCGCCGTTGCAGTTCTGGCAGTTCTTCTCTATCACCTAGGTATTGATTGGATTCCGGGTGGTTTTCTTGGAGTAGACCTTTTCTTTGTCATCTCAGGCTATGTAATAACTGGACTGATTCTTGATTCGATAGATAGATCTGGCACCTTTGATCTAAGAGCCTTTTACTTAAGTCGAATTAGAAGACTTCTCCCAGCTCTAGTTGCCATGATTATCTTCACTCTTCTCTTTATTGGCGTTTATGCCCCAGAGACAGTTAGAAGATTTGTCTCTGATATTGGATATGTCTTATCTGGTTTAATGAACTGGGCACTAGTTGCTAGGCAGCAAGATTATTTTGAAAGTATTGGCCGCCCTCCGCTCTTGCAGCACACCTGGTCTCTAGCAGTTGAGGCGCAGTTTTATCTGCTTTGGCCACTAGTTCTACTTTTCATCTTGAAGTATTTTGGCAAGAAGAGGGTTTCAATTGTTGCCCTTGCAATCGCTATTGCATCAGGGGTAGCACTATTTGCCTACTCAGTGCAGATTGATACTAAGGCATCAGCAATTAGCCATGTTTACTTCGGAACTGATACTCACTCTATTGGCTTATTCCTTGGCTCTGCCTTGGCTGTTAGTTGGAAGCCAGCAAATCTAACTAGAGAGATCAGCAAGAGAGCCCAGGACTTTATTGATCTTATCGGTGTAGTTGGTTTACTAGGCTTACTTGGAACATTTCTATTTATCAACGAAAGTGATCCAACGCTCTATCGAATCGCCTTTCCACTAACGGCTCTATTTGGATGCGCCACACTAATCTCAGTTGTTCATCCCGCTTCTAGATTTGCGCCAATACTTAGCACTAAAGCACTAATTTGGATCGGTGAGCGCTCTTATGGAATCTATCTCTGGCACTGGATTGTCTTTCAATTAACCAGACCATCACTTGATTTAGTCGGAGATGATTGGGCTCTCTATGCCTTAAGAGTATTGATCGTATTTGCTCTTGCAGATATCTCACTTCGCTATATCGAGATACCAGTAAGACGTGGATATTTCGAACTCTGGTTCCGCGGAATGAAATATCGCACCAAATCAGTGCGCATTAGACAGAAACTCTCAACGCTATTAACAGTAATTGCCCTACTTGGTGCAACAACTCTTGTTGCAAATGATGGAATAAGAAAAGCAGATGAGATTGCAGCGCAAGAGAAATTGGTAGTAGAGGTTGAAGAGGGGGTTGATCAAGTAATCACCAACCCTGATAGCCCAGGGCTCTGGGTCACAGGAGATTCGGTAATCCTTGGAATCAGAAATGTTCTAGCTCAATTTGAGCGAATTGAATTAATAAATGCCAGAGTAGGCAGACAAATTGGCGAGTTGATTGAAGTTGCAAGAACAGATCAACAATTCGTTGGCGCATCGCCGGTAGTACTAAACCTGGGGAATAACAATCGCTTGGTGGAGAGCGATGTTGTAGAGCTAATGGAAGTAGTTAAGAATCAGCCAAAAATCATTGTAGTAAATACCGCTGTTCCAAGATCTTGGAAGAGTGAGAATAATGCTCTGATTAAAAGTGTTCTCGCTCGTTATCCCAATACCATTCTGGTTGATTGGGATGCTATCTCAGCAAATCATCCAGAGTTCTTCGCCTCTGATGGCGTCCATCTAAATCCGCCAGGAGTTAATGCTTATGTCTCTGCGATTCGCGAAGTTTTACAGAAATAAAAAAGACCGCTCCTGTTTAATTAGAAGCGGTCTTTTTTAGTAATTCAATTAATTCTGATACTGGCCCTTTAGTGAGAACTTAGTGGCATCAACTTTTGTGCCATCTGAATAGACAGATTGCAGTAGGAACTGGGTTCCGCCTTCATCGCTTGCAAGAGCGATATCAAATGAGAGTTGATCTGCGCCAACTGTTGAGACCTCAACAAAATCAACGGCGTTATAGGAGACAGATACGGCATAACCAGTTAGACCATCAGTTGCAGTAGAGGCCTTCCAGCGAAGAGTTACTCCACCAGATGCATTTCTAATTGCAACAAAGCCAGTAGGGGCTTCATATGCTGTGATCGCAGGCTCTTCGCTCTCACTCTCTGATGGTTCCGCGCTTGGCTCCTCAGAAACTGACTCAGTTGGAGTTGGCATAGCGTCATCATCATCACTTGAAGAGTTGGTGAGTGCAAAAATTGCAAGGAGCACAACTCCTGCAATAACTAGAAATAGAACGTTGTTTGATTTCTTTGCCGGCGCTTGAGCAGCTGGGGCGCTCGCGCTCTTTGCTGGAGCCGGTGTTGATGAAACTGAAGTTGTTCCTCTTGATGGAACTGGTGGAATTACAATCTTTGAAAGATCGCTTCTTGAACTAGCCTTCTTGGAACTTCTCTTTGCACTTCTCTTTGCCGGGCGCTTAGCTGCGGCTTTCTTTGGCCTTGCTTTGCCGGCCTTCTTAACAACTCTCTTTGCAGCTTTTTTAGCTGGGCGCTTTGCAGGGGCCTTCTTTACGCGCCGCTTTGCAGAAGCTTTCTTCTTTGCCGCCACTATTTCTCCTTCGCTCTAAAACTTCGCGCACTTGCTCTTAGTTATCTAACTAGGAGCGCGCTTTTCTATTCCAAGCCTACCTGCGAGTGTGCACTTTCAACGGCTATGAAAGGGAGAGAAAAGGTGAAATTTTTGGGGCAATTTGCGCTAGAGCTTTGCCTCTATGGCTAATGGAATCCTTCATCTCAGGGCTCATCTGCGCAGTTGTGATGTTAAAGCCCGTTGGTTGAAATATTGGGTCATAGCCAAAACCTTGATCTCCGCTGGGGCTATAAATTATCTGACCGGCCACCTCACCCCTTGAAATAATGCTCTGGCCATCGGGCCTGGTAAGTGCCAAGACTGCGATAAATGATGCAGATCTATCGCTGATCCCATCCATCAGCCTTAATACCTTGGCATTGTTTGCCGCATCATCGCCATGAACCCCGCTATAGCGAGCCGAGAAGATTCCAGGTTCACCATTAAGGCTATCTATTGCTAGCCCGCTGTCATCGGCTAAGGCAGCAAGGCCTGAGAGCTTGGTGACAGTGCTTGCTTTTAGAAGAGCGTTCTCTTCAAAACTATTTCCCGTCTCTTCGATATCGCCAATATCTAGATCTGCCATTGAGATAAGTGAAATCTCTGGGGCATGGATTTTTAGCATCCGCTCTACCTCTAATACTTTGCCTTTATTTCTAGTTGCTAGTACTAAAGTTTTCTTCACTACCAATATTTATCTCTATTTGGCTAGCGCTTGAGTCTGTAGCGCTGCAATCTGCTTACAACCATTTGCTCCAAGATCTAATAACTTATCAAGCAGGGCTCTATCAAATGGCTCACCCTCTGCTGTTCCTTGAACTTCAATATATTTTCCCTCACCAGTGCAGACAATATTCATATCAGTCTGGGCTCTAACATCTTCTTCATAGCAGAGATCAATCATTGGCTCACCATCGATTATTCCCACGCTAACTGCAGCAACTGAACCAATAAGTGGAGATTTGCCGGCGATATGTCCCTGTTTCATCGCCCATGAAATTGCATCACTTAGCGCAACATATGCCCCTGTTATTGCTGCCGTTCTAGTTCCACCATCTGCTTGGAGAACATCGCAATCTAAAACAATTGTGTTCTCACCTAAAGCTTTGAAATCAACAATTGCTCGAAGTGATCTCCCAATTAATCTTGAGATCTCTTGGGTTCTACCGCCCAATTTGCCTTTAACGCTCTCTCGATCTGATCGGCTATGTGTGGCTCTTGGCAGCATCGCATATTCACTAGTCACCCATCCTTTGCCGCTTCCCACTAACCAACGAGGAACACCTGGGGTGAAAGAGGCAACGCAAAGAACTCGAGTATTACCAAAGGAAACTAGTACTGAGCCTTCAGCGTTATTAAGCCAATTTCGCTCAAAGCTAATTGCTCGAAGTTGCTCTAAGCCTCGATTATCGCTGCGTTTTACCTCTGACACTTAGATACTCTCCATTTCAGTTAATTAAATCTGACCCTTAACAAAGTTAACTTCAGGGCCAAGAAAGCGTCTTGCTAGATGGGTAAAGGTATCGGTGTCGCCACTTGAAATGAATTGATGGCTTGGCGCGCTCTTCTCACTTCTTAGAAGAGAATTTTCAACTAAGACTTTATAGAGCTCCTTTGCTGTCTCCTCCGCACTGGATACTAAGTTGACCTCACTTCCCATTACATAGGAAATTACTCCGGTAAGGAGCGGGTAATGGGTGCAACCTAAAACCAAGGTATCAACCCCAGCTGCCTTTAGCGGCGCTAGATATTCCTGGGCTACCTTGGTTACCTCATCTCCTGAGGTCATTCCACTTTCAACAAATGATACAAACTTAGGACAGGCTAGGGCAGTTAGCTCAAGGTGAGGAGCTGCAGCAAAGGCATCGTTATAAGCCTTGGAATCTATTGTCGTTTGGGTTCCAATAACTCCAACCTTGCCGCTCTTACTTGCAGCAACGGCTCTTCGAACTGCAGGTTGAATCACTTCAATAACTGGAATTGAATATCGCTCTCTAGCATCTCGCAGCATCGCAGCGCTTGCCGTATTGCAGGCGATAACAATTGCCTTAACCCCAGCGTTAACTAAAGAGTCCATAATTTCTAGGGCAAAGGAGCGGACCTCGGCTAGCGGCCTTGGCCCATAGGGGCCGCGCGCCGTATCGCCAAAATAGATCAAGGCCTCATTAGGCAGTTGATCGATGATCGCTCTCGCTACCGTCAGGCCGCCAAGGCCAGAATCAAAGATGCCAATTGGAGCTGAACTATCCATATTGGCCATAGCGGTAAGTCTAAAGGTGCGAACTGCGAGGGCTAAGCCTTCAGATAGTTGTGTAAAGCTCTTAGCGCTCCAACGACAATGTCCGATTTGCCCTAAAAACAGATGGCAAAAAGATAACATTTCTCAAGAATTGCCGAGGTATTGGCTTGAATTACCCGTGAGTAGAGAGCACCCTTTCATCTAGTCGCACCACCCGAGGCTTCATATGGGTCTACGGAAGGCGCGATCGCTCGGCCCTAATTGAGTCGAGCAAACCTAATTGCCCACGGAGGCTTATAGAAATGCAACTAGACGCAACTCAGTGGAGCACGGTCTACAACATCCTTTCTTTTGGACTTGTATCCATGCTCGCAACAACCGTCTATACCTTGGTTTCACAGAACCGCGTTCTTCCTAAGTATCGCAACGCGCTGGTTCTTTCATCAATGGTTACCTTCATCGCTGCTTATCACTACTTGAGAATCTTTGATTCTTTCAAGGATGCAACAACAGAAGGCACATTTACTGTAGCAACAGATTTCAAAACAAGTTCAATGGCATTCAACGAGGGATACCGCTACGTTGACTGGATCCTTACAGTGCCACTACTTCTTGTTGAGGTAATCGCTGTATTAGCTCTTGCTAAAGAAGCAGCTCGCTCACTAATCACACGCCTCGTTCCTGCATCAGCAGCAATGATCGCACTTGGTTATCCAGGAGAAGTTTCTTCAGATCAGGGTGAGAAGATTATGTGGGGCGTTCTCTCCACAATTCCATTCCTCTACATCCTTTATGTTCTCTTCGTAGAGCTTGGTAAGTCCCTAGATCGTCAGCCTGAGGGAGTTGCAGCCACAATTGGTCGCCTCCGTCTCCTGCTGATTGCAACATGGGGCGTATACCCAATTGCCTACCTCCTACCAATCATCGATGCAGATGGAGCAGCAAGCTCTGGAGCATTCGTTGGACGTCAAGTTGGTTACACCATCGCTGACGTAGCAGCTAAGTGCGTATTCGGTCTAACAATTCTTAAGATCGCACGCATGAAGTCAATTGCTGAAGGAATGAAGGACGATCACTAAGAAGTAAAGAAAGTAGGAATCAGGGCTCGGGAAACCGGGCCCTGATTTTTTTTACTCTGGAGAGATTTCTTCTAATAGGCCTTGTTGTAGCCAGCCAATCCAGGAATAAACTGCGTAGACAGCTTTCATTGGATCGCTTTCTAACATGAGCTCATATTTATTATGAATAGCCTTGGTATCAATATTCATACCCTCTTTGCGGCCCTCGCCAATTCCAAGTCGCACCGCTAGCGCAAGCCTTAAATCATTGAGCCCTGAGAGCCAATCAAGTAGCTCTGCGCTATTAATAATCAGCTTAAATGAGCCTTTATCAATGGGGGTATTGCCGCCGGTAATCTCCTCAGGCTCTCCTTGGCTAGTTAGAGCTTGATAAATAATTCGGGCATGTGCTTTCTTCTTTTCGCGTAGGCCATATTCGGTATAGCGGCGAAATTCACTAGCTGAGGCTAAGTCTTCATAAGCATCAGGAAATAACCTACGAAGTACTGGATCTTCAGGGAGTGCATCAGAATCAGAGATTCCTACTAAGTGCAGTAGTGGATCTTGAGCTTCAAAATGAGAATCTCCCTGAGAGAGAAGCTCTAGAAGTTGTTCGGTGAGGCTAATTAAGACATGTGATTCTTGTGTTGAAATCTCAATTGAGATCTCGCCGTTTTCTTCTCGCTTAAATGGCGTCATTTAATTAATACTCATTATCTCTTTGTAGCGTTGCCCAGAGGCCATATTCATGGAGCCTTTGCACATCTCGCTCCATCTCCTCGCGAGTACCACTTGAAACTTGGGCTCTTCCCTCATTATGAACTTTTAGCATTAGCTCAGTTGCTCTCTCTTTTGAGTAACCAAAGAGCACCATAAAGACATAAGTTACATAGGTCATCAAATTAACTGGATCATCCCAGACTATGCAGACCCATGGTCGATCTGCTTTTAAATCAACCTCGCTATCTTCTTGCGTAGCGGTGCCTAGCGCCATCACTTACCTAAAGTTCGTTATTGGATTGATCATCTGGCCCTTTGCGAAGGCCGGAATGAATCTCTTTACATGTTGGACAGATTGGAAACTTATTTGGATCACGAGATGGAATCCATCTCTTGCCGCAGAGCGCTGTTACAGGTTTTCCAGAGACAGCAGATTCAACAATCTTCTCTTTTTTAACATAGTGTGAGAATCTTTCATGATCACCTGAATCCAGCTGCTCCCCAGTGCGAGTATCAATCAAGGTATCGCCATCGCTACTTGGTTTTCCTCTACCAAATAGCCCCATCACCTGCTCTGGCTCAAAAGCTTGCTTCATAGCGCTAATAATAGGGCGAGTAGGAAGAGCTCCAAGTGCTAACTCTGGGGCCGTAAGATATGCAGATGAAAGATCTCTTGCGCAGCCAAGATCTGCTCAAATCTGATGTGGAGATGCTTCTTGCCACCGCATCCGAGTTTGCAAGTGAGCCACTTAAGGCATCAAATCTTCTCGCCAATAAAACTGTTGCGATCTATATGTCTAAGCCATCAACTAGAACTCGTCTGGCATCTGAGAGCGCAGTGGCGCATCTTGGTGGCACTCCTATCTTTCTTCGCGGCGATGATCTCCAAATTGGTCGTGGAGAGACGATTGCAGATACCGCTAAGGTCATAAGCCAATTTGCCGAGGCGCTAATAATTCGCACCTTCGCCCAGAGCGATGTCGATGAATTGGGAGCTAATGCCAGCATTCCAGTCATTAATGGCCTTACTGATTATGACCATCCCACCCAAGCACTTGCTGATTGGCTAACTATCCGTGAAGTATTTGGAAAAGATCTCTCAGGAAGAAAGTTCACATATTTCGGTGATGGAAATAATGTCACCACGGCTTGGCTAATGATGGGAGCAATTATGGGCGCTCATGTGGTTGCAGCAACGCCAGAGGGAAAGTTTGCTCCTAAGAAAGAAGTTATCGAGCTTGCAAGTAAGTTGGCTTTAGAAAGTGGCGGAAAAGTTGAAGTAACAAGTGATGCTAGATCTGCAGCGAGCGGGGCAAGTGTTTTATATACCGATGTTTGGATGTCTATGGGAGATCCTGAAGCAGATCGGATTGAGAAAGAAAAAGCCCTTGCAAGTTACTCTGTAAATGATGAGTTGATGGGCCTTGCTAGTAAAGATGCGATCTTTATGCACTGCTTGCCTGCTCATCGCGGCCAAGAAGTGAGCGCATCTGTCATGGATGGTCGCGCTTCAAAGATCTGGCGTCAGGCCTATCATCGCCGAACTACCATTCAAGCCATTCTCTATCACAGCCTGCGTGGAGAATTAAAGGGAAGAATTTGAATCTCATTTCATTAAAGGTTGATTCACTTGAAGTGGCAGCTCTTTTATTCAACGAGATAGACTTTTGATATGCGCGTAGTAGTTCCTGCTGAGAGTAAGGCTGGCGAAAAGCGAGTAGCCCTTCTTCCAGACATCATCTCGAAATTAACTAAAGCAGGGCTTAGCGTCTCGATTGAATCAGGCGCTGGAATACATGCCGGGGCAAGTGATGAGAGTTATAGAGAGATCGGAGCATCGATATTTAGTTCTACTGATCAGAGAAAAGAATTGGCAAGCGCAGATGTCATCCTTTCAGTCCAGCCGCTAAGCCCAGATCAGGCCAGTAGTATAAAAAGTGGCGCAATTACTATTTCATTTCTCTCAAGTGTTAGCGCTAAAGAGAGCATTGATGCACTAGCTAAATCTGGAGCCACTGCTTTTTCACTAGAGGCGCTACCTAGAATTTCAAGAGCGCAATCAATGGATGCGCTAACCTCCCAGGCGCTCTGTGCTGGATATAAAGCAGCTCTTGTGGCGGCAGAGCTTTCGCCACGTTTTTTCCCATTACTTATGACTGCTGCAGGAACTGTTACTCCTGCAAATGTTTTGGTTCTTGGCGCAGGGGTTGCAGGCCTGCAAGCAATTGCAACTTCAAGAAGGCTAGGAGCTGTGGTCTCTGCCTATGATGTTCGCCCATCATCTGCTGATGAAGTTAAATCAATGGGCGCTACCTTTATTGATTTAGAGTTAGAAGCACTTGAAGGCTCTGGTGGTTATGCCAGAGAGATGAGCGAGGAGCGCGCTGCAAAACAGCGAGAGCTGCTAACGCCATACATCACAAAGTCTCACGTCTTGATTACTACTGCTGCAGTGCCAGGAAGAGCTGCGCCAATGCTGGTTACAAAGCAGATGTATCAAGCAATGGCCCCTGGTTCGGTAATTGTTGATCTTGCCGCTGAAAGCGGTGGAAATGTTGAAGGTTCAAAGCCGGGTGAGGTTATTACTGTCGGAAATTCTGTTTTGCTCTGGGGCGGAAAAGATGTTCCAAGTCAATTGCCATTTCACTCCTCTTACTTACTTTCTAGAAATATGGTCAATCTTCTTCTATTGATGGTTAAAGATGGCGCAGTTGCTCCAGATTTCTCTGATGAAATTATTGATGCCTCAGCCCTTACCCATGGTGGAAATCTAAGGAAGGGGTCTTAAAACAATGGAAGCTATGGCGATAATCTCCATATTTACACTCTCTATATTTGTTGGCTTTGAAGTAGTTTCCAAGGTCTCATCAACTCTTCACACCCCACTTATGAGCGGCGCTAATGCAATTCACGGCGTTATCTTGGTGGGCGCAATTATTGTGGCTGACCATAGCGATAACTCACTAGAGCTTGGTTTATCACTAGCTGCAATTGTCCTTGCCACAATTAATATGGTTGGTGGATTTGTTGTTACAGATCGCATGCTCGAGATGTTTAAAGGCAAGGGCGCAAAGAATAAAGGCTCAGGTGATAAATAAATGAGCCGCTTTTTATATGAGTTGATTGGCCTTAGCGCTGGAGTTATGTTTATTCTGGCGCTTAAAGGGCTATCACATCCAAGAACTGCAAGGCGAGGTAATCTTCTAGGAGCAGCGGGAGCCACAATTGCAACGATTGCGGTCTTCTTTTATAGCAGCGATGGCGAGCTGCCCCTAAATAATCTTGGCTGGATCCTAGGAGCTATTGCTGTTGGTCTAATCATTGGAGTTCCTGCAGCAAGAAGAGTTCAGATGACGGCGATGCCGCAATTAGTTGCGCTCTTTAATGGAGTTGGCGGCGGAGCAGCAGCCCTTGTTGCAATTGTTGAATATTTAAAGCTAGGCCAGAGCGCATCAACTACAGTTGTAATTGCCACAGTTTTTACAGTTATCGTCGGCTCAACATCTTTTTCAGGTTCAATTGTTACCTTCCTAAAGCTTCAAGAGTTGATGACGACTCGACCTGTGGTCTTTGCAGGGGGAAGATTTGTTATCGCTGGAACTCTACTTGCAACACTTGGATGCGCTGGCTGGGTTGTTACATCACTTGGCACTACCCCGCTTCTCGTGCTTGCAGGGCTATCACTTGCCTTTGGTATTTTATTTGTTCTTCCAGTTGGCGGAGCCGATGTTCCTATTGTTATCTCATTACTAAATGCCTTCACAGGTTTAACGGTTGCTGCTGGCGGCTATGTTCTTGATTCAACGCTATTAATTATTGCTGGAACTTTAGTTGGCGCCTCTGGAACAATTCTTACTCGATTGATGGCAGAGGCTATGGGGCGCTCACTATTTGGCACTTTATTTGGGGCATTTACTGCAAAGCCGCAAGATAGTTCAGGTACTGGGGAAGATAGGCCAGTTAAATCAGGTTCAGCAGATGATGTGGCTATCTTGCTTAACTATGCGCGCAGAGTTGTAATCGTTCCAGGATTTGGTCTAGCAGTTGCCCAAGCTCAGCACACAGTAAGAGAGCTGGCAGACCTCTTATCTGCAAAAGGAATTGATGTGGCTTATGGAATTCATCCAGTGGCAGGTCGCATGCCAGGGCATATGAATGTTCTTCTGGCTGAGGCCAATGTGCCCTATGAGCAATTATCTGAAATGGATGAAGTTAATCCAACATTTCCACAAACAGATGTTGCCCTAATTATTGGAGCAAATGATGTAGTTAATCCTGCTGCAAAAACAACTCCAGGATGCCCAATTTATGGCATGCCAATTCTTGATGTAGCGCAAGCTGGAAATGTTATTTTCCTAAAGAGATCAATGAGGCCAGGTTTTGCCGGAATTGAGAATGAACTTCTATTTGATGCCAAGACCACGCTTCTCTTCGGTGATGCCAAGGCCTCTTTAACAAAGGTAGTAAGCGCACTTAAAGCCCTCTAAGAATCTTAGTAACATTAGGTCTACTATCTAGCTATGGAGTCGTTAGCTCTTCTAGTTTCAATTATTGTCTTTCCGGCAATGTTTGGTGGCCCTATTGCGCTCTTGCTATCACTTTATAGACCAGCGCATATGTCGCGCATTCGCAGCAGGATAATTATTTTATTTGCAATTCTCTCGAGCATTGTAGGAATCTTTCTGCTTATTGAAAATGTCAGCAGAGGAGCAAATGTGATTGGAGCACTTGGTTTAAGTACTGGACTTGGATCGCTGTGGCAGTTAAAGAGAAATGGAAAACTAACTCCTTAAAATTTCTTTAAGGAGTCTCTCTGGTGGAGGTGCCGGGAATCGAACCCGGGTCCTTCGACACTGAAACAGGGCTTCTACGGGCGTAGCGCGCTATTCGTTTTCTCTGTCCCGGTTCTCTCGCACGCTAGTAACCGACAGACTCAGTTGTGAAAGATTTCCTTACCGATAGCCACAACAACTTCGGTTAGTAAGCCCCCCTATCGACGTTGGATTCTGAGGCGGGGAGCGCGCTCAGGCCAACGGATTACTTAGCTCGCTTAGGCAGCGAGGCGGTAATCAGACGAAGTTTTATCTGCGTCTGTATGTTTGCACGGGTTTTTGTGGTTAACGAGATCATCCCGGCTTCCTCGGCCCGCTTCCCCTGGCTCAACAAACGAAGTCGAGACCGTTCACCCCCGCGATTAACGTGGATTAGAAGCTGTGTGCAGATTATAGAGCAGAGATACGACCTCAAGAAACCCAGTTGATACGCTCAGTAGCGCTATAGCTGAGAATCAATCTTCATATCTCTTTGACTTTCCCCGGCTACTTTTTCCAGTAGAGCGATTTGAAAGTTCTCGATCAATTTCACGGTTTGCCTGTTTCTCCATCAAAGTTGCGCGCTTATCGTGGGCTTTTTTGCCTCTAGCAAGTGCGATCTCGACTTTTGCTTTCCCATCCTTAAAATAAAGTGAGAGTGGAATAAGAGTAAGTCCGCTCTCTTTTAAGGTTCCAATAAGGCGGTTTATCTCGCGCTTGCTCATTAAGAGTTTTCTATTTCGCCTTGGTTCATGATTGGTCCAAGATCCCTCGTTATATTCAGGAATATGAACACCACTGAGATATATCTCCCCATCTTGGATCATTCCATAACCATCGGTAAGCGTTGCTCTACCAGCTCTTAAGGATTTAACTTCAGTGCCAACAAGTACTAAACCTGCCTCAAAAACCTCATCAATGAAATAGTCATGGCGCCCCTTCTTATTCTGGGCAATTAATTTCTTTCCTATTTCTTTGGCCACGGCTTAAGGGTATCTCCCCTGGCCAAGATATCCCCGTTAACTAACTACTTTGAGTTAATCCTTTGAGATAAAGGATGCTAGGCCGCCTAAAACCTGGAGTGACTTAAGGCCAATTTCAGCAGGGGTAACTGCTAAATCTGGTGTTATTCCAACTTCCTCAATGATGCGACCAGATGGAGTTAGAAAGAGTGCAACAGTGAGCTCAAGTTTTGAGCCATCATCTAACGAGATCAGCTCTTGAACTGAGCCCTTGCCATAACTGCGTTCTCCAATTACTACGCCTCGATTTCTATCCTGGAATGCCCCCGCTAATATTTCAGCAGAACTTGCAGTGTTTCGGTTGATAATCACAACCACTGGGACCTTGATTGGATTTGAATTTGTTGCACGAAATACTTTCTCTGATTCATTTACTTTGTAAGAAACGATGATGCCACTACCGATAAAGAGCTCAGCCACATCAACTGCCTCTTCTACTAAGCCTCCTGAGTTATTTCGCAAATCTATTATTATTCCAGATTTGTAATTAGCGCTCTTTAAAGCCTGCGAAACCTCACTCGCCGTTCCTGAAATAAAGGAGGCAATTTCAAGTAACGCTACCGAGCTACTTACTTGGGTAAGTTCCACGCTCTTTGCCTGCACTTTTCCAGCTGATATCGTGGCCAGAATCTTCTTCTCATCTCTGCCTACAAGGAGATCAAAACGTTTTCCAATATCTGCCCGAAGTAGTGCAATAGTTGATGCCAAAGATGCTCCAGTAACTTGGGTTCCATTAATCTCAAGTAGTTCATCGCCGATTGCAAGATCTGATTTCGCGGCAGGAGATCCCTCTTGAATTGATGAAATCCTGATTACTCCCCCTCGAGATTTACTCAAGTAGATACCGATTCCTGTAAAGGAATTTGAGCTCTGGGCTTCAAATATCTCCAAAGCCTCTCTTGGAAAGTAATTGGCCCATTCATCGCCAGATGCCTTAAGAACTCCTTCAATTGCTGCCCGTTCTAAAACATCACGATCTACATCTCTAGCGCTACTTTCAACAACGCTATTAATTGCCTCATCTACTGAACTGTTATTGCTTGATTCACCAACCTGTACTCCAATTGCAAAAACAAGTGAAGTAATCAAAATCGCAAGTAAGGCTTTTCGAAGTAGATCTGGATTACTTATTTTCTGTCGACTTTCAATCCTTGAGGATGCATCAACTGGGATCGGTGCATTAACTTCACTACTAGTTCTTGTCTTTGATGGAGCAGATTCTGACTTTCTCGCTCTTCCCCCAATAACATCACGCTTAGTAGCAGGTGATTTCTTCTTATCACTCACTTGAAAATCTCCTATTACTTAATAAGCTGAGAAAGCGTTGTAATTGCAAGGCGGTAACGGTAGCCCAGAAGCACATTAGAACTCAACTGAGAGCGCATTAGCGCTCAGCGATAGGGGTGTTTGAAGTTAGACCTTTAAGTATTTACGAAGAGTTAGAGTCGATGCCAGGGATGAAACTAAAAGTCCAGTTCCAAGAAGATATGCAGATGCAACCCAGACATCATTCCAGGTAAAGAAGTTAGTAAAGGTTAAAAGGGGCGCTATCCGATCATCAATTACATACTTCAATGAAGAAAGTAGTCCTACTGAAAATCCCCAACCAATAATTGCAGAGAAAACACCCTCGAGAATAAATGGTAATTGGATAGAGAAAGAACTTGCTCCAACTAGTTTCATTACATTGGTCTCACGTCTTCTATTAAAGGCAGCAATTCTTAAAGTATTACTAATCAATAAGGCTGCTGTTAATACGCTGGCAAATCCGATTGCTAGCGCTCCATCACGTAAGACATTTAGCAATCTAAAGAACTTCTCCAGAATTGATCTCTGATCTTGAACTACATCTACTCCAGGCCGGCCTGAGAAGGCGCTCTGCACTACTGCAAATTGCGTAGGGTCAGTTAGCTTTACCCGAAATGACTCTGGTAATTGATCTGCAGTGACGTTTTGTGAAATAGCTGAATCTTTAAATCTCTCCTGAAAGCGCTCAAATGCCTCTGACTGTGATTCGTAATAAACCGTTTCAACAACTGGTAGTTCTTCAAGATCTGCTTGAATCTCAAGTCTCTGTTCCGAGGTAATGATTCCTCCAGCGCAAGAGGGCGAGTCAGAGAGAGAACCGCAGAGATAGACCGAAACTTCAATCTTGTCATACCAGTAATCCTTCATCACTCGAACTTGCGAATTTGAAAGTAGACCAATACCAAGTAGTGATAGCGAGATAGCAACTGTCACTACGACGGCAAAGGTCATAGTTAGGTTTCTTCGTAGGCCAATGCCTACTTCACTAAGAATAAATCCTGCGCGCATCGCTACCCCGTATATCCATAGACTCCACGAATCTGATCGCGGAT
>CAKZXY010000093.1 GCA_937883945.1 uncultured Clavibacter sp.
TGGAGCCCTTGGAACTTTTGCTCAATATGAAGCAAGCGTGGTTCACGTCGAGATGGACCAAAATGGCCTAATCCCTGAAGCGCTACGTCAAGCAATTAAGACTTTGAGATATCAAGGGCGAAGAATTAAGTTCTTATATCTAATTCCAAATTATCAAAACCCAGCTGGAGTATTACTACCTGCGGATCGAAGAAGTGAGATCCTTGATATCTGTCGCTCTGAGAAGATTTTTATCGTTGAAGATAATCCCTATGGCCTCCTTGGTTTTGATCGCCCATCACCAAATGCGATGAGGGCTGAAGACTCAGAAAATGTCATCTATCTCGGTTCTTTCTCCAAAACAATCGTTCCAGGATTTCGAATTGGCTGGGCTTTAGTTCCCCAATCTTTGAAGGAGAAGCTAGTTATCGCATCGGAATCATCGATTCTCTGCCCATCAAACTTCTCTCAAATGGCTATCGCTAGCTATCTAGCTAATCAACCTTGGCGCGAACAAATTGCCTCTTTCTGCGCTCTCTATAAAGTTAGGCGAGATGCCATGCTCTCCGCCCTCGATGCCTATTTTCCAAAGGCTGCAACATGGACAAAGCCTGCTGGTGGTTTTTATGTCTGGGTCACTCTTCCACCTGAGATAGATACAAAAGCTATGGTTCCAAGGGCAATTGCAGCCAAAGTTGCCTACGTTCCAGGAACAGCATTTTTTGCTGATGGTTTTGGATCTTGGTCGCTACGTCTTTCTTATTGCTATCCAACCCCTGAGAGAATTACCCAAGGAGTTATGGCTTTAAGTAAAGTGGTTGAACAAGAGATGTTAAACCGCGGAATTACTAACTAATAACTCCCACAATTCTCTGTAGGTCTTGACCATCTGCATATTCAATAACAATCTTGCCTCCGGTATTGCTCCCAGCAATTGTGACCCTAGTATCTAGCGCGCCTTCTAAGCGCTCAACAAGTTCGACATACTTTCCATCACTTGTTTTGCTCTTACTCTTCTTAGATTTCTTCTGCTCGGGGCTACTTAGAGCAATTAACTCTTCAATAGCTCTAACACTTAAACCTTCACTAACAATTTTATTTGCAAGTCGTTCCATCTCATCTGGTGAGTTAAGACCAAGAAGAGCTCTGGCATGACCTGCGCTTATAGTTCCCGCTGCTAATCTCTTTTGAACCGATGGTGGCAGGTTTAATAGCCTTAAGGTGTTGGTAATTACTGGGCGAGATTTTCCAAGTCGCTCTGCTAGTTCATCATGGGTAAAACCAAAGTCACTTAACATCTGGTTATATGCCGCAGCTTCTTCTAGCGAGTTTAAGTTACTGCGATGAATATTCTCAACTAACGCTTCACGAAGTAACTCGTTATCGCTAGTTTGTCGGACGATTACGGGAATATTTACTAAACCTGCAAGTTTGGCTGCTCGATAGCGCCGCTCTCCCATGATTAATTCATATTGATTATCGCTAATCTTTCGCACAACAGGTGGTTGCAAGATTCCTATCTCTTTAATAGATGCTGCAAGTTCCTCAAGTGATGAGTTATCAAAGACAGTTCTTGGTTGTCTTGGATTTGGTTTGATCCAAGATAACGGAATCTCATTTCGCTCGCCAACTGTTTCATTGCTTCCCGCGCGATTAATCGGGGTTGGTATAAGTGAATCAAGATTTCTTCCTAGGCCACCTCTTTTACTGCTCATTAACCAACGCCTTTCTCGCTATTTGAATTAGATGAAGGAGCGCCTCGTCTAGCAATCTCTCTTGCAACAAGACCATAAGCCTCTGCACCAATTGATGCTGGGTCATAGGTCATTACTGTTTGACCGTAGGAGGGAGCCTCTGAGATACGAACTGCTCTTGGAATTGGAATATCAATTAACTCGGCGTTGTAATGTTTTCTCACCTCTGCTGCAACATCATTAGCTAGCCTTGTTCTGCCATCAAACATAGTAAGTAAGATAGTTGTTAGTTTTATATTTGGATTTAAATGTTCTTGAATTAATGAAACTGTGTGAAGTAATAGCGTTAAGCCTTCTAGTGAGTAATACTCACATTGAATTGGAATCATTAATTCTTGCGCAGCAACTAGAGCATTGATTGTTAATAAACCTAGACTTGGTGGACAATCAATAATTACATAATCAAATCTCTCGCCTTTATTTGCTGCATCAAGTAAATAATTGTTTAAAGATTTTTTTAGCCTCATCTCTCTTGCAACCATTGGAACTAGTTCAACTTCAGCATTTGCAAGAGATTGTGTTGCAGGAATTACTTCAAGGCTTGGATAGCCTGGAATCTTTAGCGCTGCAGATTGCATTGGTAGATCTTTGATGATTACTTCATACATCCCGCTTACTTCATCCCTTGAAATCCCAAAAGCGGTGCTGGCATTTCCTTGAGGATCTAGGTCGATTATTAGGGTTTTTAAGCCCCCCATAGCTAGGGCTGCTGCCACATTGACTGCGGAGGTGGTTTTGCCGACCCCGCCCTTCTGGTTGGCGACGGTAAAGATTCGAGTAGTTATCGGTTTAGCCATAGGCTCTCGGAAGCGCTTAGTTCCGATTACCTGCCTAGGGGCCGATGTTTCACGTGAATCACTCACGCCGCCTAGTTAACCAGCCTTAACCGCCTCAATGATGCGTCCAGTCGGCAAGTCATCGAGATTTATCTCGTGTAGTTGGTGGGATTTGAACTTTTTGAAGTTAGTTGTAGCCATCTCTTGGGCTGCAGACTCCCCTTTGATAGCAAGAAGAGATCCTCCAGGAGCAATTAGGTGCCAGGTGCTCTCAATTAAACGAGGAAGTGGGGCAACCGCTCTTGCTAAAACGTAGTTATAGCTACCTTTTACCGATTCAGCCTTAGCCCTAATGACTTCAACATTATTGAGCTTTAACGCCTCAATTACTTCATATAAAAATTCAACTCGTCTTTGAAGGGGTTCAATCAGGCTGACTTTGAGCTCTGGGCGAGCTAGAGCAACCACGATTCCAGGTAAGCCAGCTCCAGAACCAATATCTGCCACCTTAGCCCCGCTTATTGGAAGAAGAGTTACTACCGGAAGGCAGTTTTCAATATGGCGCTGCCAGATCCGCTCCCCTTCAGCTGGGCCAATTAGGCCCCGTTCAATAGCGGTAGTTGCTAGGAGTTTTTCGAAAGCTAGGGCTTCTTCGAACCTCTCTGGGAAGTATCGCTTAGCCCTAGTTTCACGTGAATCAATCAGGCTGGCATCACCACAACGCAGCGATCTGGGTCTTCACCTTCAGATTCACTACTTAAGCCGATTTTCTGGATGGTGTCATGGATGACTTTCCGCTCAAAGGCATTCATTGGGGCGAGCTTTATTGGCTTGCCCTTAGATTTGACCTCATCAGCTGTCTCCTCAGCGAGCTTTGCAAGCGCGCTCTTTTTATCAGCCCTAAACCCATCGATATCTAGCATTAATCTGGAGCGCTCACCTGTTGCAGTTTGAACAGCTAGGCGAGTGAGCTCTTGAATGGCATCTAATACCTCTCCATCCCCGCCTACTAGATGGGTAAGGTCGCCGCCCTCAATAACTAGCGCTGCTCGCTCATTTTCCACGCTGATTTCAATATCGCCATCGAGATCTGCGATATCAAGTAAGCCCTCTAGGTAGTCAGCAGCGATATCGCCCTCTTCTTCAAGGCTTGTCACTACAGTCTTCTCTTCGCTCATATCTTCTCCTTCGTCTTTTGCCCCGTTTTGAGGCTTTTAATGCTATTTGCGCCTTTTCTTCTTTTTCTTCTTTGGTTGTTCTCTCTGCCCCATTGGTTTTGGCTCCTCTGTGGCAACTCCTCCGCCATTACTTTCACCCTCTGGCTCCTGGCCTGACTTCTTAGCTTTCTTTGCTTGGAGCTCCTCCCAGGCTGGCGATCCTGGGGTTGGGTTTCTCTTAATCACATAGAACTGTTGACCCCAGGTCCAGAAATTTGTTGTAGACCAGTAGATCAAAACTCCGATTGGAAAGTTAACTCCTGAGACAGCGAAAATAACAGGGAATAAATAAAGCATTATCTTCTGCTGCTGCAACATCATGTTGTTTGAAGAATCCAGTTTTGGCATTCCTTTAACCATCAACTGACGTTGGGTAGTAAATGTTGTTAGCGACATTAAAAATATTAGAAATACTGTAACTATCTTTACTGTTCCATCAGATGATCCAAGGAATGTCTGTGAGATTGGAGCTCCAAAGAATTCTGCCTTTGCCATCTGCGCCGCAATTTCGCTAGTTAAAACTCCGCGAGCTTGTGGTGGGTTTTTACCAATTCCATTAAGCACTGTAAAGAGTGCAAAGAATATTGGGGCTTGAGCCAGAATTGGAAAACATGAAGCCATTGGATTTGTTTTATGGGTCTTATATAACTTCATCAACTCTTCTGATTGCTTCTGGCGATCATCTTTATATTTCTGCTGAATCTTCTTCATCTCTGGAGCTAGGGCAGTTAGAGCTCGCTGA
>CAKZXY010000094.1 GCA_937883945.1 uncultured Clavibacter sp.
TAGTGGTGATGGAATTGCAAAGGGAATAAGTGTTAAAGAAGCAGTTCTACCTTTTAATCGCTTTAGACGGGTTGATGGCGAAGGCGTTGATACTGTTCTTGGCCCAGAGATGAAGTCAACTGGTGAGGTTATGGGAATTGCTGCATCATTTGGAGCGGCCTTTGCTAAATCACAGATAGCAGCTTTTGGCGCTCTGCCTCTTAGCGGAGCGATCTTTATCTCGCTTTCTGATAAAGATAAAGAAGAGGCAATCTCTGCAGTGAAGGGATTATCTGAGCTAGATTTCAATTTATATGCAACCCTTGGAACCCATAATTTCCTAGCAGTCCATGGAATTTCTACTGAGCTCGTTGCTAAACATAGCGAGAAAGATGGAAATCAAGGCGTTGTCTCTGCTGTAGATCTAATCAATCAGGGCAAGATTGCCCTTGTGATCAATACTCCCTTTGGACGTGGCGCTGCAAGAGATGGTCGAAAGATTAGAACGGCTGCGGTTGCAAGGGGAGTTTCATGTATAACAACTCTGCCAGGATTAAAGGCTGCAGTTGAGGGAATAAGAGAGCTAAGACGAGGAAAATTAACAGCTAGATCTATCCAAGATTGGCATGCATCATGAGTTCGATTAATAAGCGCGCTGAGCAGCGAAACGCTGAAATTATCTCTAATAAGAAAATAGGCACTTATAACCATATGGTTTTTGCAGCTGGTGATATGGCTGCTCACTGTAGACCTGGAAACTTTGTTGCTATATCCGTTGGAGGCACTGGCTCTTCAATGATCCTTCGTAGAGCATTCGCCATTTATCGCGCTAGTGACCGCGGGCAATACGGTGGCACTATCGAATTAGTTGTTGCACCGCATGGGCAGGGCAGCCGTTGGCTAACAAGTCTTGAAATTCACGACGTTGTAAATATTGTCGGGCCGCTTGGAACAAGTTTTGGCATACCAACAGAGCCTGCCTCAGCTCTTTTAGTAGGTGGAGGATATGGCTCGGCCCCACTATTTGGTCTCGCAGAAGTTCTAAAAGAACGAGGATGCCGCGTTGATATGGTTCTTGGAGCATCAAGTGCTGGGAAAATTTATGCACCCCTTGAAGGAAAGCGGAGCGTTAACTCGCTAACTATTACAACTGAGGATGGTGGAGCAGGAGTTAAAGGTCGAGTTACTCAAGTTATTCCAGGACTAATAGAAAAACATGGAAGTGAGATTATCTACTCCTGTGGTCCGATGGCGATGCTCGCTGCGATAGATGAGATTTCATCTAAGGAAGGGCTGCTACATCAATGCGCAGTCGAGGAAGCAATGGCTTGTGGTATTGGAATCTGTATGACTTGCGTGCTTCCAGTTAAAGATTCATCTGGTGTTATTAAGATGACTAGATCTTGCATTGATGGGCCAGTTATGGATGGATCTAAAGTCATCTGGGATAGCTCCCGCAAAATACCAGAGGGAACCTGGGGCTTTAATGGATAACCAATTTCAAGCATTTGATTCTCGTTGTAAATTTGGTGGGAAATACTTTCCATCTCCAATATTTACCGCAAGTGGCTGTGCTGGATCAGGTAAAGAACTCTCGCAGTTCTTTGATTTAGATGAGCTAGGGGCGGTAGTTACCAAATCGATCTCGGTTAAACCTCGCTCAGGGCGAGCTACACCTCGAATGGCTGAAACCCCTAGTGGAATGCTTAATTCAATTGGGCTTCAAGGACCTGGCATTGATCAATTCCTAGCAGAGGATATTCCCTGGTTGATTGCTAATAACGCTCGCGTAATAGTCTCAATCTCTGGAGAGACGATTGAGGAGTATGCATCGCTAGCTCGAAAACTAAGAGGCGTAGCGGGAATAAGCGGAATAGAGGTAAATATCTCTTGTCCAAATGTAGAAAATAGAGGATTGGTTTTTGCCTGCGATCCTGTCGCCTCCAGATCGGTAGTTGAATCAGTTAGAAGAAATGTTGGCGGAGAACTTCCAATAATTGTAAAACTCTCTCCTGATGTCACAGATATTGTCTCTATCGCTGGAGAGGTGATAAGCGCTGGGGCAGATGGTTTAGCGCTGATAAACACATTGCTAGGTATGGCAATTGATATCGATGCTATGCGTCCTAAGTTAGCTGGAAAGACCGGCGGGCTATCAGGACCAGCTATTAGACCGGTTGCAGTTAGAGCTATTTATCAAGTGCATGCTGCCTTTAAAAATACTCCAATTTTAGGAATGGGCGGAGTTACATCGGGGAGAGATGCTCTTGAGTTAATTATGGCCGGAGCCTCTGCTATCTCAGTTGGTACGGCAAATTTCGGTGATCCAACAGCGGTTACTAGAATCAAGAAGGAGTTAATAGAGTTACTAAAGGAACGCAAGTTTAACTCTGTTGCTTCTGCGGTAGGTGTTGCTCATGAAAAGTAATAGCCAAGTAATCCTGGCACTTGATTCCAGTGATATGCCAAGAACAATGGAGATGATTGAGGCGACGAAGGAACATGTCCGAGTCTATAAATTAGGTTTAGAATTTTACTTAGCCCAAGGAAAAGAGGGCGTAGAAAAAATTCAAGCAAGTTTTAGCGGCATTGAAATCTTTCTAGATCTAAAACTTCATGATATTTCCAATACTGTTGCTGGTGCTTGTAGATCGATCGCTGATCTATCTCCTCGCTTTCTCACAGTTCACGCCTCTGGTGGTTCAAAGATGATTGCCGCTGCCAGCTCTAGCCTTCCAAAGGTTGAGATTACTGCGGTGACAATTCTTACCTCATTAGATCAAGAGGCCTTACTTGCCATGGGTTTTAAGGAGAAGATCGAGGATCTAACTCTTGCGTTAGCCAAAAATGCAGTTAACTCTGGAGCTAAAGCAATTGTCTCCTCCCCGCAGGAAGTTTCCGTTCTTAGAAAACACCTAGGTAAGGCAGTCACTTTAATTACACCTGGAGTTAGACCACTTGGAGCAGAGCGTGATGATCAAGAGCGGGTAATGACTCCAAGGCAGGCAATTGAAGCTGGCGCAGACTTTGTAGTAATTGGCCGCCCTATTACTAAGGCCTCTGATCCAAAGCAAGCAGCAGAGGCGATTACAGCTTCGCTTAGATAACTTGGTTTAATTAAGCCATGGGCGCGCCTCCAATCTTAACTACCGAAGAGAGACGTGCGGCGTTAAAGGCAGCTGTTGCAGCGAGGAAAGTTCGCGCTGCTTTTAAGGAAGAGATAAAAATTGGCAAGAAGAGTTGGAAAGATGCATTTAAGGCGGAAGATGAATCAATTAAGAAGATGCGTGTTCGAGAGTTGATTGAATCCCTTCCTGGAGTAGGAGAGGTTCGTGCAAAGAGTATTCTTGAAAAGGCTGGTATCTCTCCCACTCGACGAGTCGGTGGAGTTGGGCGTAGCCAGTATGAAAAGCTTCTTGAGTTAATGAAGGCTAATTGATGAGTAGACGTGGAAAGTTAATTGTTCTCTCTGGCCCTGGCGGGGTGGGAAAGAGCACGATAGTTTCTAAACTAATAGATAATCCAAGTTTTTATTTCTCTGTCTCAGCAACAACTCGCACACCAAGACTCGGTGAGATTGATGGAAGTTCCTACCATTTCATAGATGATAGAAGCTTTGATGATCTAATATCAAAAAACTTACTTCTTGAATGGGCTGAATTCGCTGGGGCAAGATACGGAAGTATTAAAGGACCTATTGATCAAGCGTTATCAGAAGGAAAAAATGTTCTATTGGAAATTGAAATCCAAGGAGCTCGCCAAGTTAAAGCCTCAATGCCCGAGGCGATTATGGTCTTTCTCCAGCCTCCCTCTTTTGAGGAGCTTGAGGCGCGTATCGTGAATAGAGGCACTGATTCACCTGAGAGGATTGCAGCCCGCCTAGATCTTGCTCGAAGCGAGATGGCGGCATCAAGAGAATTTGAGCATATCCTGGTCAATCATCGAGTCGAGGATGTCCTTGAGGCACTGCTATCCTTGGCCGCTTCATAGAAGTTTGAGAAGCAAACATTAGTAGTTAGCTTTTAAAAAAGGGGAGTAGCTGTGGCGACATTAGATGGCATCACAAATCCACCGATTGATGAATTATTGGACAAGAGCGGTACAAAATATTCATTAGTTCTATACGCAGCAAAGAGAGCGCGTCAGATCAATGCTTACTACTCCCAGCTTGGTGAAGGTCTTCTTGAATATGTTGGCCCACTAGTTGAAACTCATGTCCATGAAAAGCCTCTCTCAATAGCTATGCGTGAGATTAATGAAGGCCTTTTAACAATTGAGAATTTAGAACCACAGAGCTAAGAAGAGCCATGAGTGGCGAAAAGATAATCTTCCCTAAAGGTCGCCAGATTGTTCTTGGAGTAACTGGCGGAATAGCTGCCTATAAAGCCTGCGACCTGCTTCGCCGTCTTCAAGATGCTGGTTTTTTGATTCGAGTAATACCTACACAATCAAGTCTTAACTTTGTAGGTCGGGCAACTTGGGAGGCTCTCTCAGGGCAACCAGCTTTAAGCACCGTATGGGAAAACCCGGCAGAGGTTTCACACCTTGCGGCTGCAGATAACGCCGATTTAATTGTTATTGCTCCAGCGACAGCAGACACTATTGCAAAGCTCGCGCAAGGGCGCGCAGATGATTTATTGACCACCACAGTATTAGCATCATCGGCGCCGGTATTAATTGTGCCTGCGATGCATCCAAATATGTGGCTCAATGGCGCGACGGTTCACAATGTAGAACTGCTTCGCTCTCGCGGATTTATTGTTATGGATCCAGAAGTTGGGCGTTTATCAGGCAAGGACTTTGGGGTGGGAAGATTTCCAGAAAGCTCAAAGATAGTTGCCGAAGTTCTAAACATTTCAAAGACAGAGCTATTACTTGAAGGCAAGAAGGTTCTAGTAACTGCTGGGGGAACTAGAGAAGAAATTGATCCAGTTAGATTTATCGGAAACAAATCAAGTGGTAGACAAGGTCTAGCTATCGCTTATCAGGCGCTAAGAAGCGGCGCTGAAGTAACTGTTATTGCAGGCCATACTGATCCCTTTGAATTAGAAGGCGCACGAGTTATTAAAGTAAATACAGCGCTGGAAATGATGTCAGCGGTTGAAAATGAGTTCACCAATAGCGATGCTTTAGTAATGTCAGCAGCGGTTGCAGATGCAAGGCCAGTATCTACTTCAACAACTAAGATAAAGAAAGCTGACCTAGAATCGATAAATCTCACTACAAACCCTGATATTTTAAGCAGAGTGGCTTTAAGCAAGAGAGTAAATCAAGTAGTAGTTGGTTTTGCTGCAGAGACTCTCAGCGATTTAATCAAGGCAGGTGGAGAGAAATTGATAGGCAAGAACGCTGACCTTCTCTATGTAAATGATGTTTCTGGGGGAGCAATATTTGGCCAGGATCAGACCAGTGGAGCTCTTATTGGACTAGGGATCGAAACTGTAAAATTTGATGGAGTTAGTAAGCACGAAGTGGCAAAGAGCATTGTGGCTCATATGGCAAAGAAGTTGGAGAAGATAAATGGCTAAGCGTTTATTCACATCGGAATCAGTCACTGAAGGCCATCCAGATAAAATTGCAGATGCAATTTCAGATGCAGTCCTTGACTCACTTCTAGCTCAAGATCCCAAAAGCAGAGTCGCCTGTGAAACTTTGATTACTACTGGTCAAGTTCATGTAGCCGGCGAGGTAACAACGGAGGGATATGCCGATGTTATGGGGTTAGTTCGTGAAACAGTATTGAATATTGGTTATGACAGCTCTGAAAAGGGATTTGATGGAAATAGTTGTGGTGTATCAATCTCTATTGGGCAACAATCCCCAGATATTGCAGTTGGCGTTGACCATGCCTTTGAAGAACGAGTAGCAGCGTCAAAGGATCCACTAGATCTACAAGGTGCTGGGGATCAAGGTTTGATGTTTGGCTATGCCACAAGAGATACCAAAGAATTGATGCCTCTGCCTATAGCGATGGCTCATAGGCTTGCTGAGCGCCTTTCAAGTGAGAGAAAAAATGGTCAACTCGGTTACTTACGTCCCGATGGTAAAACTCAAGTAACTATCGAGTATGAGGGAGATAAGCCGGTAGCGCTAAATACCGTTGTAATTTCATCTCAGCACGCACCTGAGATAGATATTGAAAAGAAGATGGCTCCGGAAGTAAAGAAGTTTGTAATTGATCCAATTCTTGCCTCCTTTGACCTACTCGCTAGCGATGTTCGAATCCTTATTAACCCAACAGGACGCTTTGTTATTGGCGGCCCCATGGGAGATGCTGGATTAACTGGAAGAAAGATAATCGTTGACACCTATGGTGGTATGGCTCGCCATGGAGGTGGAGCCTTTAGCGGAAAAGATCCTTCCAAGGTCGATCGCTCAGCTGCTTATGCGATGCGCTGGGTAGCGAAAAATATTGTTGCTGCCGGTCTTGCTGACCGTTGCGAGGTTCAAGTGGCCTATGCAATCGGAAAAGCGCAGCCAGTGGGTCTATTTGTTGAAACCTTTGGAACGGAGAAAGTTCCAACTCAACAGATTTCTGCTGCTCTTTTGCAAGTTTTCGATCTGAGGCCAGCTGCCATTATTAGAGATCTCAATCTTCTACGTCCAATCTATTCGAAAACTAGCGCTTACGGACACTTTGGTCGCGAGTTAGTTGAATTCACTTGGGAGAAGACTGATAGAGCAAGTGCGCTAGCTGCTGCAGTTAAGGGTTAAGGATTGTTGTGGCCGCAGATAAGCCACTTACCTTGCGTCGCCAAAAAGGAAAATCGACTACAAGGGCCAGGCAGAGTTCTGAAAGTTTCCAAGTTGATGTTCTAGTTGATACCGGAGTCTTTCATCTAGAACAACCTTTCTCATACTTTCTTCCAGAGGAGCTAGAAGGGCTTATCGGCGCAGGCTCTCTTATCCGAGTACCGTTTAAGAACGATTTAAAAGACGGAGTTGTCCTCTCTATCAAAGAGAAAAGTCAAGCATCTCTAAAACCAGTCCATAGCCTTCTTACTCAAGTTCGCCTCTCTCAAAGTTTTCTAGAGTTCACTAAGAAAGTTTCAGAGCGCTATATCGCTAATCAAGCATCAATACTCTCTGCATCCCTGCCAAGTTTTACGAAGGTAATGAATACTTCCTTGGATGCTTCCACTCTGCATAGATCAAAGAGTTCAAAACCAGCAAGAAAACTTTTCCTTCTCAATCGCTTAGAGGCAGTTGAATCTCGCGTAGTAAGGCATATAAAAGAGCGAAAGGGTCTAAATTTACTAGTAATTCTTCCAACGCAGAGAGAGATTGAAGGGGTTATAAAGGCCCTAGGAGTAATTGATCAACAGATCATAGAGATAGGTTCTCATCTTACTTCCTCGCAGAGAAGGAGGAATTTCGAGTTAGCAGCTACTGCCACTTCAATAATTGTTATAGGAACAAGAAGTGCCATCATGGCCCCAATGGCTTATATAGATGAAATTCTTATTGCCGAGGAGTCTGTTGAACATTTTCAAGAGCAGAAGGCTCCGTATTGGAATGTTAGAGATATGGCCCTTCTTAGATCAGAATCTGAACACTGCAGCATTACCTTTGTCTCACATTCAATATCTCTTGAATTAGCACGCCTAGTTGAAATTGGTTGGATAACCGTTACCTTGGAGCGTAAATTTCTCGGCGGCCATAGAGCAAATATTGCAACTGAACCAAACTCCTACCATGACACTATTCGCAAAGCTTTGAAGAATGGTCCAGTCTTAGTCAGCGTTGCAGATAAGGGCTATGCCAACACCTTCTCTTGTCAGAGATGCCGAAATCTTGCTCTCTGTGAGTGTGGAGGACGGCAAATTATCGGCAAGAAGAACAAGTACTCATGTTCGATATGTGATTACCAAAGTGATCTATGGCGCTGTCAGGTTTGTCAAGCAGAGCAAGTTCGTATTGTTAAAGGGGGGGCAGAGAAGATTATTGAAGAGCTTGGAAAAGCCTTTCCTAGAGTTGCAATATTCACCTCTACCGGAGATAAAGCGTTATCAAATATCGATAACTCGCCAGCAATAGTTGTTTCAACCTTCGGCGTTGAGCCAGAGGTTATCGGGGGATATGCTGGAGCAGTCCTTCTAAATGGCGAAGCTTTACTCAATAGAGCATTTATTCGCGCGGAGGAGGAGCTGCGCTTTAGATGGTTTAAGTTAGCGACAAAGG
The DNA here is from genome assembly GCA_937883945.1 of uncultured Clavibacter sp. Classification (GTDB taxonomy): domain Bacteria; phylum Actinomycetota; class Actinomycetes; order Nanopelagicales; family Nanopelagicaceae; genus MAG-120802. Next base: position 8,161 of record CAKZXY010000094.1, read on the forward strand.
TGCGCTCCTCTGGATTTATCTACCTCTCTCTCCCCGCTTCGCACCCAATATCGCAAGCACTCATAGGCGATAACGTTATGCGCGCCATTCGAGCTGAGATCGTTGAGAGGCAAGCTGTTTTACTTCCTCCTTCTGTGCGAATAATTCAAGTATCTGGAGAAGAACGATCGATATCGGGTTTAAGAAGGAAGCTCTTGGAGCAATTCAAGGAGTTAGAGATTCTTAATTCTTCAGATAATCGCACTATTAATCTCAAGATTTCTCATCAAGGGGCCAGCCCACTTCTCATCTCACTAAAAGCTCTTCAGAAGTATCGCTCGGCAGCAGGACAGGAACTTTTCTTGATTCGCGTTGATCCATACAAGCTCTAGTTTCTAGCTAAGTAAGTTAGAATTCATCCATGGCAATTCAACCGATTCGATTCTTTGGAGATCCGGTATTAACCACTCCAGCGAGCGAAGTAATCGATTTTGATAAAGAGTTGCAGCGTTTGGTAAAGGATCTAACAGAAACAATGTTAGATGCACCGGGGGCAGGATTGGCAGCTCCTCAAATTGGTGTCCCGCTAAGAGTATTTGTATGGCATGTAGATGATGTTTTTGGCCATCTAATAAATCCGACTTTAGATCTTGGCGATGAGATTCAGGAGGGGGATGAGGGATGTTTATCCTTTCCCGAACTCACCTATCAAACCCCAAGAGCTATGAGGGCTGTTGCAAAAGGTTTTGATATGCATGGAGAACCTCTTTTAGTGGAAGGAACAGAGCTTCTAGCAAGGGCGTTGCAACATGAAACTGATCATCTAAATGGAGTTCTTTTCATTGATCGATTGCCAGCAGAGCTTCGCAAAGAAGCAATGAAGGAAATTAGGCAGGCTGAATGGTTTTTAGCAGCAAGTGAATCAGGAACTACTCCTGAGATCCGTCTCTCTCCACACTCAACTTTCGGCAAAGGCCTTTAATTGATAGGTAGCCTGTGAAGATTCTTCTTGCCTCCTCTTCTCATCTTGGAATAGATCTTCTTGAGCACCTTCAAAATTCTAATCATCAACTTCTTGGCGCTATTTCATCGCCTGATCAGGCAAGTGGGCGTGGACAGTCTGTTGGCAGTAATGAATTTGCCGCTCATTGCCAAAGAAATGATGTCGTTTGCTATAAACCAGGTAGTGATCAGCAGCTCTCAGAGGTTCTTCAACAAACTCAAGCCGAGCTAGTTATAACACTTGCCTATGGCCGTTTGATAAAAGCAAACGAACTACAGATGCCTAAGTTTGGTTGGTTAAATGTGCATTTTTCTCTACTTCCAAGATGGCGCGGAGCATCACCGGTACAGAGGGCTATCGCAGCAGGAGATAGAGAAACTGGAGTAACTGTTTTCAAATTGGAAGAGGGTTTAGATACCGGTCCGATCTATTCCACTATTAATTACGCACTAGATAATAAATCTAGAAGCGATCAAGTTCTAAACCATCTTGCATCTCTTTCCATCAAACCAGTCAATGAAGCTCTAAAAATGATTGAGGATGGGCAGAGGCCTACTGCCCAGAGTGGCGATGGAGTAACTCTTGCTCCAAAAATATTGAAGAGCGAGGGAAGAATAGATTGGAGCCAGGATTCAAAGGAAATCGAGGCGCGGATTAGAGCCTTTCATCCCTGGCCTGGTGCTTACACCTTGATAAATGGCAAGAGAATTGGCGTTATCGAAGGAAAAGTAAGAGAGAACAAAGGAGTTGCAGGGGAAATCATCTCCCTTGAACCTCTTATCATTGCATCTGGGTCTTCATCTCTTGAGATACTACGTGTAAAGCCTGAAAATAAAAAAGAGATGAGCAGTGGCGAGTGGTTAAGAGGGGCAAGAATTTCTCTGCCATGTGCTTTTGAATGAGTAAGAAACCGAGAAGAATCGATGATCCACGCCTTTTAGCATTTGAAGTACTTGCCCAAGTGGAACTGGAGGGGGCATATAGCAATTTAATTCTTCCAAAAGCGCTTACCGATTCTGCACTTGAGGTTAAAGATCGCGCATTTGCTACTGAATTGGTTTATGGCTCTCTTAGAATGCAGGGTAGACATGATCACTTCATCGCAGCAGCTAGTGATCGAGCCCTTGATCAAATAGATCCAAAAGCCCTTATAGTTTTGAGGATAGGAACACACCAGCTAAAGGAGATGAGGGTTCCAAGCCATGCTGCAATTTATGAGAGCGTGGAGCTTGCAAAGAAGGTGGTTGGAAAGTCAACATCCTCTTTTATAAATGCGATATTACGAAAGATTGACTCATTAGAATTTGAACAACTCCCCGTTCCGAATCAGGAATTTTCTCGCCTAGCTCTTGAATATTCACATCCAGAGTGGATTGTAAGTTCCTATTTCGACTCTCTAAAGAGTGAGGACGAGGTGAGTAATCTTCTGAAAGCTAACAATAGCGCCGCTAAACCAGTTCTCATTGCTTGGCCAGGCTTAGCCACTATTGATGAACTATTTGACGCTGGCGCTCTTCCTATTACAACAAGTGGTGTTGCTGCATCCTTTGATGGAAATCCAGGTGACATTCCAGCGATTAGACAGAGACACGCTGGGGTCCAAGATCTAGGTTCACAGATTGTCGTGGAGAAGTTCTATCAATCATTTCTGCCAAATCTTCGATGGCTAGATCTATGCGCGGGCCCTGGAGGAAAGGCAGCATATCTTTCAGCTCTCTTGAAGCGAGATGGGGGATATCTACTTGCTAACGAAATTTCAAACGAGCGAGCAAAATTGGTTTCTCAAGTTTTGCACCATGGAGAAGTTACTGTGAACGATGGCCGCTCAATGCCAGAAGAGCTTGGTAAATTCGATCGTATTCTTCTAGATGCCCCCTGTACTGGCATTGGAGCATTGAGGAGAAGACCAGAGGTGCGCTGGAGGCGGAATTTACAAGATCTTAAGAACTTAACTCAACTGCAAAGTCAACTGTTAGATTCGGCAACCAGATTACTCTCATCGGGTGGAGTGATTGCTTATGTCACCTGCTCATCTCATCAAGCTGAAACTAAGTTCCAGGTTAGATCATTTCTCAAACGGCATAGCACTTTTACAAGGATTCCCGTTGAAGATGAGAGGGCAGATATAGATGGTGATTTACAATTATGGCCACATCGAGATGGCAGCGATGCTATGTTCCTCTCGCTCTTAAGGAAGGAGTAGAGATTTCCGTGATAAGAATCTGTCCTAGCATTCTCAATGCAAACTTCGATGATCTTCCTGGTGAGATAGAGAAAGTCGCTGCAACCGCCGATTTAATACATCTAGATGTTATGGACAATATCTTCGTGCCTAATTTTACCTTCTCGCCCGAGCGCACAAGAGAGATAATTGATTTTTCTTTTCTGCCAATTGATGTTCATCTTATGGTCGCAGAGGTTGATGAGAAGATTGGCCAATACTGCTCAAATAATGCGGTTAGTATCACTGTTCATTTTGAGGCTTGCGAAGATCCACTACAGACCCTCAAGGGAATTCGCGCACTTGGAAAGAGGTCTGGTCTTGCAGTAAAGCCCAATACACCAATTGAAGTTGTTGAAGAACTTCTTCACGAAATAGATATGATCGTTGTGATGACTGTTGAACCAGGCTTCGGTGGCCAATCCTTCATGGCTTCTTTGATGCCAAAGGTTGAGAAAGCTCGTCGCTATCTAGAACAAAGGAATTTAGATGATGTCTGGCTTCAAATCGATGGTGGTATCTCTCTTTCTACTATCGAGATTGCTCGCCGGGCGGGGGCAGATACATTTGTAGCAGGCTCAGCGGTCTATAAATCAGATAACCCTGGCAACATGGTCGAGCAATTGCGCTTGCTAGCAAGTAATTGTTAAGAGCTAATCGCCAAGCAAGAGGATAGAGAAATCGGGCTCGGGGAGTTCTTTTTACTGATATTTACTCCTGCAGGTTATTCGGCCCTATTTCAAGTACTGGATTAAGGCATCCAATCCAGGGCGATCAAGATGCAAATCTGCTCTACTTTTTAGAATCTCCTTGCCCATATAACTGACCCCAAGGCCTGCAAGCTCGATCATCTCAAGATCGTTTGCCCCATCACCAACAGCAACGGTTTGCTCTAGTTTTATCTCATGAGATGCGGCAAATTCCTTGAGAGCTTGACCTTTAGCTACCCTATCTATCGGCTGCGATAAGAGCTTTCCGCTTATTTTTGAATTCTTAACCTCTAAAGTATTTGCTCTTAAGAAATCAAGATTCAAGTCGGCAAACAATTTATCTAAAACATTGTGAAATCCGCCAGAGACTGCTCCAATCAAAAAGTGATTCCGGCGAAGATATTCAAAGAGTTCGCTAAACCCTTCGGAGAACGTGATTTGACTCAACACCTCGTCAAAGATTGATTCGGGAAGGCCCTCAAGAAGCGCTATTCGCATCTCTAAAGCTTGAAGAAAATCAATCTCTCCTCGCATCGCCCGGGTGGTTATCTTTGAAACCTCTGGCCCATGTCCAGATTTTTCTGCAAGAAGATCAATTACCTCTTCCTTAATTAGAGTTGAATCAACATCGAAGAGTATTAACCCGTACTTCATAGCAGATCACAGGCGACATCTAGATGATCTAGGGCGCTTACTAGATCTGATTCAATGGCATCTAAATGAGCTGGGTCTAGCTCTATCTCGAGAGCCAAAATCATGCGACCGGCCATTAGTATCTCTTGTCTATCCAAAGTCGTAAAAGTGAAGGGTTTTAAGGTTTCATCAACAAGCTGGTTGGGAACTTGGCTTGCTGCTCCGCTGATTAGAATAATTGCTCGCGCCTTCACCGCCGAAGTTTAGCGAATACTCAATAGCAACGAGGTATCTTGTCACCCTATGGAACCCTTACTGCGCTGCATAGATGTGGAAGTTCTTAGATCCAATAAGCGCATTCTGGGCCCGATTTCTTGGCAAATAAACACCCAAGAAAGATGGGTAATTCTTGGTCCTAACGGGGCTGGAAAAACAACTCTTCTTCAATTACTTGCGGCCTTAATACATCCAAGTAAGGGAAGTGTGGAGATTCTTGGAGAGAAGTTGGGCGCCTCTGATGTCTTTGAGTTAAGACCGCGAATTGGTTTTACCTCAAGTGCGATGATTGAGCTGCTACCCGGAGATGAGAAAGTGATTGATGTTGTATTAACTGCTGCTTATGCAATGGCTGGAAGATGGCAGGAAGATTACGATCTCTGGGATGAATCAAGGGCGAAAGCGCTACTAAATATTTTTGGAGTCAGAGAATTAGGGGATAGAACATTTTCAACTTTAAGCGAAGGAGAGAAGAAACGCGTACAGATTTCAAGAGCGCTTATGGCAGACCCCGAACTTCTACTCCTTGATGAACCAGCTGCAGGGTTAGACCTTGGCGGTCGTGAAGACATTCTCTCTCGCATCACCTCATACACCAGTGAGGAGCGCGCACCAGCAACAGTAATTGTCACTCATCATATCGAGGAGATTCCAGCTGGAACCACTCATGCACTTCTACTCAAAGAAGGCCGAGCGCTCTATGCAGGCGAGATCGGTGAAATTCTTACAGAGGCAAATATTGAAGAGGTTTTTGGCGTTACGGTTTCACTATCTTTTAATGGTCTGCGCTATTTCGCTATGGCTAGAGATTAATGCTCTCTTCTTTACTTCCAGATCATTGGAGAGAGATTCTTCGTGATAAGCATTCTCAGATAGATGAGCTGGGATTACAGCTCCAAAATAGAGCGGATCAGGGAGAGCGGATATTGCCAGATAAGAAGTATCTGTTCCGCGCTTTGGAGTTAGAGCCTGAATCGGTAAAGGTAATTATTGTTGGGCAGGATCCTTATCCAAATATCTCAGATGCAATCGGGCTCTCATTCGCTGTTTCACCAAGAAAGACAGGGCTACCCGGTTCGCTTCTAAATATTCAAAAGGAGATAATGACCGATATCGGAACTACTACAACAG
>CAKZXY010000095.1 GCA_937883945.1 uncultured Clavibacter sp.
CGATATCCAGTTATACACCGGAAAGACCTTTGATGTTGTTACTCAAGTTGAAGCTATTGAAAATTATGGCGATGCTATCTCTGGTGATTATCAGAGGTGGACTATTGCCTCTGCGATTTTAGAAACTGCTGAGCGCTTTACAAATAATGAGGGAGAGCCAGCGCTCCAACAATTTCTCCTTCTAACTGGCGCACTTAAATCACTTGCTCATCAGAGCCACGATCCATCACTAATTCTTGATGCCTATCTCCTTCGATCTCTTTCAATTGCTGGTTATGCCCCATCAATGACTATTTGTTCAAGGTGTGAAGCGCCAGGGCCGCATAAATACTTCTCTCTAGTTGGCGGCGGATCTGTTTGTTTAGCTTGTCGACCCTCAGCCTCAGCAACGCCAGCTCTTGAAACTCTTCAATTGATGTCTGATCTAGTAAGCGGTGATTGGCAAAGTGCAGAGAAGAGTGAAGTTAAGAATCGCAGAGAGGCATCTGGCTTAATTGCTGCATACTTGCAATGGCATCTGGAGCGAAACTTGCGCTCACTTCCTATGGTTGAAAGAGTCATCTTATGAAAGCGCCCAAAATTGCTAAGGAGAAAATTCCTCACCATGTTGCTCTTGTTATGGATGGAAATGGCAGATGGGCTAAAGCGCGCGGCCTTGCAAGAACAAAGGGGCATGAAGCTGGAGAGGCTGCCTTATTTGATGTAGTACAAGGCGCAATTGAAATTGGAGTAAAAGAGCTCTCAGCCTTTGCTTTCTCAACGGAGAATTGGCGGAGATCACCTGATGAAGTGAAATTCTTAATGGGCTTTAATCGCGATGTTATTAGGCGCAGGCGAGATCAGATGAATGAGATGGGGGTAAGGATCCGCTGGGTTGGCGCCCCAAAGCGGTTATGGAAGTCGGTAATTGATGAACTTGAGATTGCTCAGGAGCTGACTAAGAAAAATAAAGTCTTAACCTTAAATATGTGTGTTAATTATGGGGGAAGAGCAGAGATTGCATCTGCAGCCCAAGAGATAGCAAGAGATGTAGCAAAGAAGAAAATCAGAGCAGATCAGATAAATGAGCGTCTCTTTGCCAAATATCTAGATGAGCCAGGGATGAGCGAGGTTGATCTATTCTTAAGATCTTCAGGTGAGCAGAGAACATCAAACTTTTTAATCTGGCAGTCGGCTTATGCTGAGCTAGTCTTTATGGATGTGCTCTGGCCCGATGTGACTAGGCAGACGCTCTGGCAGGCAATAGAGATTTATTCCAAACGTGATCGCCGATTCGGAAAGGCTTAATATGAGTAAAAGTAATGTGCAATTCTGGTTTGACCCAATCTGTCCTTGGGCATTTATGACATCACGCTGGCTATTGGAAGTTGAGAAGATTAGAGATATTTCCATCACCTGGAATCTATTTAGCCTAGCCCATCTAAATAAAGATAAAGAGCTAGCGCCGGAATATAAAGCAAGGCTCATTCGCTCCTGGCAGACAACAAGAGTTATTGCTGCTGCGCAAGAGAAAAACGGTAAAGAGATAACACTTCCGCTCTATAGCGCTATCTCATCAAGAATTCACTTAAAGAAAATGGATGTAGGCCAGGATTTATTTACCCAAGCTCTTAAAGAAGTTGGCGCAGATGAAAAACTAGCTAGCGCAGAGAGTGATTCCAGCTTTGATAAAGCAATTGTTGCTAGCCATGAGGCAGGAATTGCTCTAGTGGGAAGCGATGTGGGGACTCCAATTATTGCCGTAGAGGGAACGGCATTTTTTGGTCCAGTAATTTCTCCGGCTCCAAAGGGAGAAGAAGCTGGAAAGTTATGGGATGGAGTATTACTTGCAGCAAGCTACCCAGGATTTTTTGAAATTAAGAGAAGCAGAAGCGTTGGTCCAATCTTTGATTAGAGCTTAAAAACTCATTTATCTGAGTTCAGCAGGATAAATATCAGCCAGATTCTCTTAACTCTCTAGGCAGGCAGATCGACAGGGGTGGGGGCAGTTAATAGCGCCCCACAATCTGCGCAACTTGCATTATCAAGCAAATACATCTCAATCTCATAGTTCTCAGGATTAAAAGATGCAGTTATATTTATTAAAGTACTCTCGCAATATGGGCATATTGGCGTGGGAATCCCACGTATATCACCCATTCTCTTCTTCCTCATGATCTTCTTCATCGCCATGTTCAATTCCAGATTCTTGGCCGTTAACATGCACAGCTTCTAACTGACTAACTAAGCCCCACATAATGAGAACACCAACAATTGTTGACACTAGCGTCCAACGAGATTTATGACGAGCATGTGCCTCAGGCAGGATATGACTTGTTGCAAGATAAATGAGAATTCCAGAGAAGGTAGCTAGATAGAGAGCAGTAAAATCTTCACTCAGTGCCAAACTCGAACCAACAGCAGCTCCGCTTATGCGGGCGATTGAGTCAACACCAATTAGCCAGATGCCTTTTCGTGTCCACTTACCGCTCTTAATAAGAAGCGAGACAGTGTTTAATCCATCGCTGAAGGCATGAACAAGGAGAGCTACAAAGACTGCAATTCCAAGTTTTTCATCGATAGTAAAAGCCACTCCAAGTGCTAAGCCATCAAGAAATACATGGCCAGCCATCGCAAAAGCTCCAAGGCCTCCCGCAACATTTACGCGATGCTTATGGTCATCACTGAAATCAGATTCTGCGGGTTCATGAGTTCCAAAGAACTTCTCATATAGATGTAGAAGTAAAAAGCCACCAACAAGAGCTACTGAAACTGCAGGAGCTCCAAGAAGTGTTGCTGAAGACATTTCAAAGACTTCAGGCAGGAGATCAAAGGCGACAAGCCCTAGAAGAAGTCCGGCGGCAAGGCCAAGAACTAGATGGAGGCGATCTTTTGCTCTTAGTGCAAGGAGTCCGCCAGCGGCGGTAGCTAGAGCGGTTGCAGCGGCAAGGAGGATAGGTAGGTTCATAGGGGAGAAGTTATCACAAATGAGAATCATTTTCATTAAG
>CAKZXY010000096.1 GCA_937883945.1 uncultured Clavibacter sp.
TCGCTCTATAGTTCCAGTTACTCTCCTTGGTCCATAAAGCATCGAGGCAGGAGAACTGGTAGCTGCCCCAGCCATAGCTCTCCTTAGCAATCTCTGCGCCAACTCTTCGAGCTCCTTTGGCAGTTCTGGCCTGTTCAACCTTTTGAATCATCACCGAAACCAGCAACATATCCCAGGCCATAACTAGGGAGCGATCGCTCATCTCTATTAACGTTGGCCAAGTCGGCTCTAGGTCTCCTGGAACACTGACCCTTAGCGCCTCATTTGAATCCGCCACTAGCAGCTCTAGGCGATCTGGAGTTAGGGGTTGGGCATGTGAGATCTCAACGGAGGAGATAAATAGGGTCGCAAAAGCGAGGGCAACGATCCCGCGCCGGTTTAGCAACATCTTTCTACCTCCTTAGCGCTGAAAGATCAGAGCCAGGCTCGAGGGTATTTCTAGGGGGAATTGGGCTTAGGGTTACAAAGTAAGGGGTGAGGGGCAAATTTAAACCTGCGAGTGGCGGAAAAAGATTAAAGTCACAGCAATTGTGGATAAGAAAAGTGCAGGTCAGCCCCTATAAAGTCCGTTATGCCCTATTTGTAGTAAAGCCCCAATTATTAGGCATATAGCTGGACTGGATCTTCAAGGAGCTCAGTTATTAAAGCTGCGATCTGAGAGCGTTCAGAGCGGGTCAGAGTCACATGGGCAAAGAGAGGATGGCCCTTGAGCGATTCCACCACTGCTACAACGCCATCATGGCGGCCAACCCGCAGGTTATCCCTTTGGGCGACATCATGGGTGAGCACCACCCTTGAGCCCTGCCCGATTCGAGAGAGCACGGTTAATAAAACTCCGCGCTCTAACGATTGAGCCTCATCGACAATTACAAAGGAGTCATGGAGTGAGCGGCCACGGATATGGGTTAGCGGAAGAACCTCAATAAGTCCGCGATCTAAAATCTCTTCAATTACTTGGGCGGAGACAACGGCTCCAAGAGTGTCAAAGACTGCTTGCGCCCAAGGAGACATCTTCTCCCCTTCACTTCCTGGCAAGTATCCAAGCTCTTGACCTCCCACTGGATAGAGCGGGCGGAAGACAATAATCTTTTTATGGAGGCGCCGTTCAAGAACTGCCTCAAGTCCTGCGCAGAGAGCGAGGGCAGATTTTCCAGTTCCTGCTCTTCCGCCTAGAGAGACAATTCCAACTTCGTGATCAAGAAGTAGATCTAGTGCAATTCGCTGCTCAGCAGATCTACCATGAATTCCAAATGCGCTCTTATCTCCTCGAACAAGGCAGAGAGTTTTATCTGCGCTAACTCTTGCAAGGGCGCTGCCCTTTTCAGAGTGAAGAACTACTCCAGTGTGAACTGGAAGATCTTTAACCTCAGGGGCGCTGACCTTCTCACCAGCATAGAGGGCATCAATAGTTTTACTACCAACGCTAACTTCAGCCATTCCCGTCCAACCACTATTTGGAGCTAGCTCTGCGCGATACTCAT
>CAKZXY010000097.1 GCA_937883945.1 uncultured Clavibacter sp.
TGCATATGCTGCTGAAAATGGTAAGAACATGTCAGGTGGTGCGCTCTATACCAAGATTCGTAAGGCAGGAAATATGACTTACGATCGCGGTTATAACGCTCCTAAGTTGAAGTATTACGGAGAATAAACTTCTGTAATCCATCGAGAAGGAAGTAAAGAGAGGGCCTGGGAAACCAGGCCCTCTCTTGCTTTTATAGGTATATATTCACCATATATTCAGGTAAATGCCTTGGTTAAGCCAGATCTTCGCCCTACTCTTACGCCCATGATAAGCCTTGCAGAGCGAAGAAGGATTGCTAGATTAGTTCATCGCTTTGGTTTTGGCCCTCGCCCGGGTGAATTCTCAAATCTCTTAGCTGGTGGTTTTAATCAGGCGGCAGAGAAATACTTAAGCGTTGCCAGCCAAGATGCTTTTGCCGATAGTCAAGACGAGCCAGCAGTTCGTGATCAAGGAAAGCGTCCAGCTCCAAATAGCCCTGATGTTGTCTCTTATGCCACCGAAAAGAGAGCACAGCTAACTTCACTCTCTTTCTGGTGGCTAGATCGAATGGTTTTATCAGAGCATTCACTGCGCGAGCGAATGACATGGTTTTGGCATGGACATTGGGCCACCTCTTATCAAAAAGTTGATGACGCTCTACCTATGTATCTGCAGAATCAGAGCTTGCGAAGAAATGCCTTAGGAAACTTTGCTCAGATGTCTAGAGAGATGGTTAATGATGCTGCCTTAATCTTCTGGCTAGATGGACAGACAAATACCGTGAAAGCTCCAAATGAAAATCTATCAAGAGAGTTAATGGAGCTTTTTACTCTTGGAGTCAATCGATATAGCGAAGATGATGTAAAAGAAACTGCTAAAGCTTTAACAGGATATAAAGTTGATAAGTCAAGTGGACAGGTCAATTACTATCCTAAGCAACACTTCACAGGTTCAATAAAGGTTTTAGGTACGCAAGGCTCATTTGACGCTAGCTCTTTAAGTGATTTTCTAGTGGCTAGAAATGACTCTGCGCTCTTTATTACTGAGCGAATTTGGTATCGCTTTATTTCAAGTATGAATCCACTTACCGATACAAGCCTTACCGCAAGCTTTGCCTCACGAGATATTGCAGCATTGGTAAAGGCAATTGGCAAACATTCAGCTCTTGATAATCCAGAGAACTCAATGGTGAAGAGTCCGATTGATTGGTTTATCTCTGCCTCTAGAGCTTTATCAATTACCCCATCAAAATTCTCTAATCCCAACAACATTCGCAACTACCTAAACTTGCTTGGCCAGCTTCCATTCTTTCCGCCAAATGTCGGGGGATGGCCAGCTGATCAAGCTTGGCTCTCAACCTCATCTGCGCAGTATCGAATTCAATTTGCTACTCAATTAGTAAAAGAGGCAGATCTCTCGCCAATTTCTTCACTTGCTCCAAAGGCAAGAATTGACGGCCTTGCTGATTGGCTGGGAGTTGTGGAGTGGAGTTCTAGAACGAAAATGGCGCTAACCGGCGCCATTAATGATCCGGCGCGCTTAGCTCTTTTAGCGCTCTGTTCACCTGAATATGTTGTTAGCGCATAGGAGTGGGCCATGGACACAATAACTCGTAGACAATTTCTCAAAGCAACAGGGGCTGGAGCACTTGGCGCTGCCGCTATGAGTCTTTCCATTGAGGAGATTGCAAATGCAGCTATTACAAGACCGCTGCCGCTTGGAACTCCAATACTTGTTGTCGTCACTCTCTATGGCGGAAATGATGGTCTAAATACCGTTGTTCCAGTTAATGATCCAATTTATCAATCACTTCGCCCAGGGATTGCATATAAACCTGAGGATGTTCTCCCACTTGGTGAGAATCTATATCTCAATGGATCAATGAGCGGGATGCACTCACTTTGGAATAAGAATCAAGTAGCGATTGTGCGCGGAGTTGGATATCCGAACTCTGATCGCTCTCACTTTTCTTCAATGGCAATCTGGCAATCAGCAATTATAGGAGCTGCTAAAACCGGATGGCTAGGAAGATGGGTTGAGAGCCAGCCGGAAGATCCATTTCTTGCAATTAGCCTTGGATCAATTCTTCCACCGCTTTTGGCAGGAAGTAAGAGATCAGGATCTGTTCTTCCACTTGGCGGCTTAAAGGTTCCTAACGGATCACTTGCTAGCGATTGCATAAAGCTTGCCATTGAAAGTCGTAGCGATAATCTGCTTCAGGCAATGGCAGCAAAAACAATGCGAAATCTTTTTACAGTCTCTGCAGATATCACGCCAATTCTTAGATCTCCTGCTCCAGCAGCGCCAGATCTACCAACAGCGATAGGTGGAAATGCTGGTGGTGATACCAATTTAAGTCAGCAATTAGATATCGTGGCAAAACTTGTGGCAGCAGGAGCTCCAACTAGAGTCTGGTCGGTTTCCCTTGGTGGTTTTGATACTCATGCTGATGAAAAGGGATCTCAGGCAATTCTTCTTGGAGTTGTAAGCCAAGGAATTTCTAAATTTATGTCACAGATGCGAGCAACAAATAGAGCGAAAGATGTTGTGGTTCTCGTTTATAGCGAATTTGGTAGAAGAGTTCGTGGCAATGCCTCAGATGGAACAGATCATGGCACCTCAGGTCCAGTATTTCTTCTAGGCGAGAGGGTTAAAGGTGGTTTCTATGGCGAGCAACCATCGCTCAATAACTTGAAAGATGATGACTTAGCTGTCACTACTGATTTTAGAGATATCTATGCAAGCGTATTGGAGAAAGTTCTTTCAACCCCTGCCGAGAAGATACTTGGCAATTGGAAGGGTCGCACTCCGCTCTTTAACTAGTCGGTAATATGACTAGGTGTTAATTCAATCGCCAGAGCAGATGCGAGAACTTGGTATCTCTCTATCTAAGCAATTAAGAGCTGGTGATGTAATTGTTCTCAAAGGCGATCTTGGGGCAGGAAAGACAGCTCTAGCATCAGGAATTGGTATCGGGCTTGGCATAGAGGGAGTTAGCTCGCCTACCTTTATTATTTCAAGGGTTCATAAAGCAAAGGTGCCCTTAATTCACATCGATGCCTATCGCCTACTTTTAAGCGATGCTAAAGGTTTTGAATTTGATGATCTAGATATTGCTACCTCTAAAGATCACGCAATAACTGTTATTGAATGGGGCGATAACCTGGTTAATCGTCTTAGTGATGAGTATTTAGTAATTGATATCGCTTTTGGCGTAGGTGAAAATGAAAGAGCGCTGAGCGCTACTGGTATTGGTCCAAGATGGGCTGGATTTAGCCTATGAACTACCTAGTTATTGATACTGCAACAGATCGCAGCTCGCTAGCGCTATTTAGTAACAATGATCTGATCTATTCAGGTTTTCATGATGGCGCAACAGAGCATGCAGAGGCGCTGCCTAAGCTACTTAAAGAGGGCCTAGCTGTGGAGAGCCAAGTTGATCAAGTAGTTGTTGGAATGGGGCCAGGGCCATATACCGGGCTTAGAGTTGGAATTATTTTTGCTATGAGCTTTGCAAACGCTAGGCAGATTCCTTGGATTGGGGTCTGCTCACTTGATGGAATTGATATTGATTGTGATTCATACCTAGTAGCAACTGATGCCCGACGAAAAGAGATTTATTGGGCGAGATATCAAGATGGTATTCGAACCCAGGGGCCATCAGTCTGCGCGCCAGATGAGATAAAAGATATCGATATCAAGAAGTTTGGCTTTGGATTTGGCGATGCGCTCTATCCCTCAATGGCTCTTCTTCTTGCTAAATCTAAGAGACAAGATGTTAAGCAGCCTTTTTATTTAAGACGTCCTGATGCGATAGAAAGTAGCGCAAGATGAAGGCTAACTTTCGCCAGATGATCTCTTTAGATATTCCACTTCTTGTCTCAATGGAGCGTGAGATATATCCAGAGAGCCCTTGGAGCGCTAATCAATTTAAAGAGGAGCTTGCTGGAATGCCAAAGACAAGAGAGTATTTGGTAGCACTCGATGAGATAGAAGTTATTGGTTATGGCGGAGTTGCCCTACTTGGTGATCTGGCAGATATTCACACGCTAACTATTAAAGAGAGCCATAGAAGGCTAGGTATTGCCTCAAGCATGTTAGAAAAACTTGAAACTTGGGCAATCCAGCGCGGAGCAAGAGCGCTAATGCTTGAAATGAGAGAGGGAAATCAAGCTGCGATGAGCCTCTATCAAAAGGCTGGTTACCAACTGATTTCGCGGCGTGATAATTACTATGCCAAGGGGATTCACGCTCTAATCATGCGAAAAGAGGTGAAGCTTTAGATGAGCGAGCCTTTAGTCCTTGGTATTGAGAGCTCCTGTGATGAGACAGCTATTGGAATTGTTAGAGGAAGAAAGCTTCTAGCAAATGTCATCTCATCAAGTGTTGATGAACATGCAAGATTTGGCGGTGTAGTACCAGAGGTTGCCTCAAGGGCGCACCTAGAGGCGATGCAACCAGCAATTACTCAAGCGTTAAATGAATCTGGAGTAAAGCTAAAAGATCTTGATGGCATAGCAGTTACTGCAGGGCCAGGACTTGTCGGCACTCTTCTTCTTGGTATCTCAACAGCTAATGCGCTCTCACTTGCTCTTGATAAACCACTCTATGGAGTCAATCACCTTGCGGCCCATATCGCAGTTGATTTATTAAGTGATGATAGAAAGATTAGCCCTGCAATTGCTCTGCTAGTTAGCGGGGGACACTCATCGATATTGCAAGTTAATGATTTAACTAAAGATATAAAGCCACTTGGAAGAACACTTGATGATGCAGCTGGTGAGGCATTTGATAAAGTGGCGCGCCTACTTAATTTAGGTTTTCCTGGCGGGCCATTAATTGATAGAGATGCCAAAGATGGCAGAGGTGATGCTATTAATTTTCCTCGTGGCCTTAACCAAGCAAAAGATATGGCAGAGCATCGATTTGATTTCTCCTTCTCTGGTCTTAAGACTGCAGTTTCAAGATATCTAACAGCCAATCCTTCATATAACCGCTCTGATGTCTCTGCCTCTTTTCAAGAAGCAGTTGTTGATGTCTTACTTGATAAGGCGGTTAAGGCCTGCCTATCCAGCGGAATTCAGACTTTGATAATTGCTGGCGGGGTTGGGGCAAACTCTCGCCTTAGAAGCCTGGCAGCTTTGCGATGTGAGCAGGCCGGCCTTGAACTTCGAAGCCCTCCTGCCAATCTCTGCACCGATAATGGGGCGATGGTGGCTGCCCTGGGCTCCCTTGCCATCTCAAACGGGATTGCCCCCTCAAAGCTAGGGATTCAGGTCGCCTCTGAGATCAGCCCTTCGGTAGCTATCTGGGCCTAGAGCCCGCGGATTTGAGAACGGGAATAGAGGCCTCTAGGCTTGGCGTTAGCACTCAGCGGGTGAGAGTGATAAAACACCCGAAGTAGGAAAAAACTCGATGAAGAAGGAGCAATAACGATGGCCATTGCCATTAAGCCGCTTGAAGATCGTATCGTTATCAAAATTAACGAAGCTGAAGAGAAGACCGCATCAGGTCTAGTTATTCCAGATACTGCAAAAGAGAAGCCACAAGAGGGCACAGTAGTTGCAGTTGGTCCAGGACGATTTGATGATGGAGTTCGCGTGCCAATGGATATCAAAGTTGGCGATGTAGTTCTCTATAGCAAATACGGTGGAACTGAAATTAAACATGGTGGCGAGGAATATTTAGTTCTCTCAGCCCGTGACATCCTTGCAGTAATCGCGAAGTAATTAAAGAAGAAGAGAAGATAACTAAACATGGGTAAATCACTGCAATTTGATGAAAGCGCTCGTCGCGCTATGGAGCGCGGAGTTAACATCCTTGCCGATACTGTCAAAGTAACGCTAGGACCTAAGGGACGTAACGTAGTTATCGGCAAGTCATTTGGCGCGCCGTTAATTACCAATGATGGGGTAACTATCGCTAAGGAAATTGAACTATCTGATCCTGCTGAAAACATGGGAGCTCAGTTAGTTAAGCAGGTTGCTGAAAAGACCAATGATGTTGCAGGAGATGGCACTACAACTGCCACAGTTCTTGCCCAGGCAATGGTCCGTGAAGGCCTACGAAACCTTGCAGCTGGAGCCCAGCCAATGGGAATCAAAGCTGGAATTGAAGCTGCAGTTGCTGCAGTAGTTGAGAAGTTAAGAGCTAACTCCACCAAGATCTCTGCTAAAGAGCAGATTGCAGATGTTGCAACTATCTCTGCTCAAGATCGCAGTATTGGTGATCTCATCGCTGAGGCGATGGATAAAGTTGGCAAAGATGGCGTAATTACCGTTGAGGAATCTTCAACCACTGGCCTTGAGCTGGAATTTACTGAAGGTATGCAATTTGATAAGGGTTATATCTCGCCATATTTTG
>CAKZXY010000098.1 GCA_937883945.1 uncultured Clavibacter sp.
AGGATATGAGTGGAGTTTGTAGGGGAGTAATTTGAATCAATTTAGAACTCTCGACCCGGTGATTAAGAGTTAACGGACTACCAAACCACCGCTATTACTATCGCTGTTACCGTTAATAGCACCATAGCTAGCCAGGTATTTTTGGATAGGTTTTCTTTTCTCTTTGCTCTATATCCAAGGATTAATACTGTTAGCAGGATTACTAGCTTTATCCCGACCTGGGTGTGATTAACAGAATCCCATCTCATTGGATCTGCCTCATTTAAGGGATAGCGGATCCCCACAAGACCAAGGCCTGCAACGAGTGCTAATAGAGAGGAGTGGAGTACTCCTTTATTGAGGCTCTTTGAGGAGGCTAGAAGACCTCCAAGAAGGCCTGCCATTCCTATGAAGTGGAGGATAAGAAGGAGAGAACGGGTGATTTCCATGGGTTTAACTCTAGCTCTCGATACCAATTTGTTATCTAAATATCGTCGCTTTTAGCCTCCTTGGGGCGTAGGTTCCCTTATGTCTGGGGCCCATCGGGGGCCACCGGAGAATAGGAAGTTCGATGTCGAACGAAGTCACAGAGAACGGCGTATCGCGACGCACAGTTCTTAAAGGCGCAGCCCTTGGCGGTATCGGTCTTGTTGGTGGAGGAACTCTTCTAACAAGTTGCGGTAGCGATGAGGCAAGTGGTCCAGTTACTTTCACAGCTAGAACAAATGATGAAACTGGTCTAAAGATTGCGCAAGCCCTAGCCGATGCCTATACGGCAGAGACAGGCAATCAAGTAACAATGCAAGGTTCTGGAGATACCAATGCTTTCCAAGATGGAATCTCACAGTATCTACAAGGAACACCAGATGATGCATTCCAGTGGATGGCCGGATTTAGAACTAACTTCCGCGCTGATCAAGGTCTGCTAGTAGATGTTTCAGAGAATATTAAAAACCTTGGCGATCAAATGCCTGCCGGTTCCATTAGTGGCGCAACAAATCCATCTGATGGCAAGCAGTACATCATCCCAACAACTTACTATCCATGGGGTCTTCACTACCGTAAATCAACAATGAGCGAGCTTGGACTAGATCCAGAAAATATCGCTACTTGGGATGATTTCATGAAGCTTCTCGATGGCACCCAGAAGAAGGGCCTCATCGGTTATGCGATGGGCGATAAGGGCGGATGGGAAGCGATGGGAACATTCTCACTTCTTAACGTTCGTATGAATGGTTATGACTACCATATCGATCTTCTAAATGGTCGCCAGAAGTGGACCGATCAGAAGACCATTGATGCATTTAATCAATTCGCAACTCTTATCCCTTACATGAATAAGAACTTCCTCGATATTTCATGGGATGGAATGCGCGATCTTCTTCTAGCCAAGAAGTGCGGAGCGATGATGATGGGCTCATGGTGGGCCAATGACTTCCTAGCCAAGTCTCAGGAAGATTACGATGATCTATGGATCGTTCCATTCCCAGAGATCAATCCTGAGTTTGCTCGTGATTCAATTGATGCACCAGTTGATGGAGTTTGCGCTGCAACTAATGGCTCAAATCCTTCAGGTGGAGCAGCATTTGCTGAGTGGTGTGGCTCTGAGGCAGGAATGCTTGCAGCACAAGGTGCTGGAGATACCTCGCTCTATGCAAATACCCGCCTAGATACATCAGGCTATGACGCATTTAATAAGCAGAAGCTGGCTGTTATCGGTGAAGCGAAGAACGTTATGAACTTCCTTGATCGCGATTGCCGCAATGACTTCGCAGGCACCACAGTTGGACCTGCTATCCAGAACTTCTTAAAGAATCCTAAGGATGTCAATGGCATCGTTGATTCAATGCAAGAAGCATGGGAAGCGCTACCAGAACTAGCTTAGGCTAGAGTAATTGCATGACCCTGACGGCGGCGAAGAGTAAATCTCGCCGCCGTCGGGCATTTACTAAAGGCGATCGCTTCACCCTCTCCATGTTTGTTGGAGTGCCAGCTTTTCTTCATATTGTCTGGGTTTGGATTCCCGCTCTATTAACTATCGCTCTCTCCTTCACCTATTGGAATGGCGTTCAGCTCTCTAATATTCGCTGGGCAGGCCTAGCCAACTACGACACAATCTTTACTGCATCGGCGCAATTCTGGCCGGCGATGAGAAACAATACTTACTGGCTCCTCTGGTTTTCATTTATTGCAACCCCGCTTGGCGTATTGCTGGCCTATCAAGTAGATCGAAGAATTAGAGGCCATAAGATCTATGAATCTGTTTATTACATCCCAGTAGTTCTATCACTTGCGGTGATTGGAATTATCTGGCGCTTCATGCTTGGGCCAACCGGTCTAGTTCAAGTGCTTCTTGGCTATCCTGGAATTGAAGATGCCATTCCGATCTTTGGAAACTATGACATTAATACCTATGTGATCTTATCTATCGCCTCTTGGCGCCATATCGGATACATCATGCTTCTTTATTTAGCAGGGTTAAAGTCAGTTGATCCATCCCTTCGTGAAGCAGCTGCTATCGATGGGGCAACAGAGTGGCAGAGCTTTAGAAAAGTCGTTCTTCCTGCGATGAAGCCAGTGAATGTGATCATTATCGTGATCACAGTAATTGAGTCTCTAAGAGCCTTTGATCTGATCTATATCATCTATGGCACATCAACTGGATGGCCGATCTTAGGTATGTTGGTATTTCAAAATATCTATGGCCAATCAGCCTCGATGTTAGGGGCGGCATATGCCGTAATTCTTCTCCTTCTTAGTATTACTCCGATCGTCTTTTATCTACGCACGGTGTTTAGGGATGATGTATGAGTAGCTCAATAGTTGTAGATAAGAAGTATAAGAATCGTCAGAAGCGTAAAGATGCAATCATCACTATCTTTATAGCGCTCTTTGCATTTATCTGGATGATTCCAATTCTCTGGACCTTCTGGACCTCACTTAGACCATATGAAGACATTATTCAAAAGGGAGTCTGGTCGAGGCCAGATACTCTTAATTTTGCCAACTATGTCGATGCCTATCGCCAGATGGAGATCTGGGGATATTTAAGTAATTCATTTATCGTTGCAATACCTTCAGTGATATTGACCCTCTTCTTTGGCTCACTACTTGCCTTTGTTATCACTAGATACTCATTTAGATTTAATCTCTATCTCCTGCTGCTATTTACTGCTGGAAACCTTCTTCCAGTCCAGCTGGTCTATGCCCCATTATTTAAGATGTATATCTGGTTTGGTGATTTGGTAGGAAATAGAAATGTGCTCTATGACAGCTATATTGGATTGATTCTGATCCATGTCGCACTTCAAGTCGGCTTTGCCACCTTTGTTATGAGCTCTTATATGAAGACTATCCCTAAGGAGATCTCTGAATCTGCTCTAGTTGATGGGGCTTCAGTCTTTAGACATTACTGGTCTGTGATCTTGCCGCTACTTAGGCCGCCACTTGCAGCTCTCTCAGTTCTTATGACTACCTGGATCTATAACGAATTCTTCTGGGCCATTGTGATGATTAAGAGTGATTCAAAGCGGCCAATTACCTCTGCCCTTGGCAGGCTTCAAGGCGAGTATGTAACTGACTTTAATCTCCTTGCAGCTGGAGCGATTATGGCTGCTCTTCCAACGCTAATAATCTTCCTTATCCTTAAGCGCCAATTCGTCTCTGGATTAACTCTAGGTTCAACAAAGGGTTAGTGATATGAAAGCTATCTATATAACTGAGTTCGGTGGTCCTGAAGTAATGAAATATGTCGATCTTCCTGAGCCAGTTCCGGCGGGAAGCCAGGTTCTTTTAGATGTGAGTGCGATTGGGATTAATTACGCAGATACTCACCAGACTGAGAATTCATATCTATCTACGCAGAAGCTGCCACTAATTCCTGGAATGGAAGTTGTTGGAAAGATGCCTGATGGTTCAAGAGTATTAGCACTTGCTGCAACTGGGGGATATTGCCAGAAGACTTTAGTAAATCCAAAGACAGTAATTGCCCTGCCAGATAAGGTCAGTGATGGTCAAGCACTTGCAATGATGGTGCAGGGAAGTACTGCTCATATGATCTTAAAGAAGATGGGGCAGATAAAAGCTGGTGAGAGCGTTGTCATTCATGCTGGAGCAGGCGGGGTTGGAAGCGTTGCGATTCAACTAGCCAAACTATGGGGCGCATTTGTTATCGCTGTTACTTCAAGTGATGAGAAGAAGAAATTATGTATAGAGCTTGGCGCAGATGTTGTCGTTGATGCAAATGAAGCTGATCTCACGGCAGCGCTAATTAAAGCTAATAACGGCAAAGGCGTTGATCTAATCCTTGAGATGGTTGGCGGAAGCACACTTGATCAATCACTTGAAGCACTTGCTGCCTTTGGAAGATTAGTTGTCTATGGAATGGCATCAAGAAAAGCTCCTAAGGCGATTCATCCCGCAGCGCTAATGCCTAAATCACAGAGCGTTATTGGATTCTGGCTAGTTAATGCCTTGGCAGATAAAGAGTTAATGGCAGAGGTTTTCATGGATCTATTTGGAATGATTATTACCGGCAAATTAAAGCCAGTTATCGGAAGTACTTATCCGCTATCAAAGGCCTCAGATGCTCATCGCGATATGTTGGCACGTAAAACTGTCGGCAAAATCGTGCTAGATCCAGCGAATTAAGTGAGCTTTAGAATCAGGTATTCTTAAGCCTCGCTTTTCTTTCTGCCCCCCTAGCTCAGTCGGTAGAGCGTTTCCATGGTAAGGAAAAGGTCATCGGTTCGATTCCGATGGGGGGCTCGCAGTAAAGCAAGAAACTCTTGGCGGGGTAGCTCAGCTTGGTAGAGCAAGCGGCTCATAATCGCTGTGTCGTGGGTTCAAATCCCGCCTCCGCTACCAAGAAACCTTGCGGTTTGGAGTAAATCCAAGTCGCGAGGTATTCTCACCGCCTTACTAAAAAAAGAAAAATTAAGGAGTCACCATGGCCAGCAAGAGTGCGGATGTCCGCCCAAAGATCACTATGGCCTGCGTTGATTGCAAAGAGCGTAATTACATCACCAGGAAGAATCGCCGCAACGATCCAGATCGTATGGAACTTAAGAAGTTCTGTCCTCGTTGCAAGGCTTCAACTCTTCACCGCGAAACCCGTTAATTAAGGGCCAGCTATGGCTGGATCAATTCGAATCTGCTTAATTGCAGATAATTTCATTGAAGACTTTGCTAAATGTGTTTCATCAATTAGAAGCTATAGCGAAGTTCCAATAACAATATTTGCCTCAGGTAAAGAGCTAGCAAGCTATCAAGAGCGTTTTAAAGATGAGAACGTTATTTTTCAGAAGAATAAACTCGGCTGGGGCCATAGCATCAATTACTTTCTAAATAATTCAAGTGAGAAGTATTTAGTAATCATGGATCCTTCAACGCTATTTACCTCAGATGCCATTACCCCAACTCTTGAACAACTTGATAAGGGCTTCCAGGGCGTCGGCTGGCGCGGCGGGTTAGTAAATGTTGATGATCAATGGCGAAGCGTTGATGATAAAGGCGCGGGAGAAGTTGATGTTTTATTTAGTTATTTTCTAGCACTTGATAGACAGTTTGCACTTAGCGCAGGGGGAGCAAACCCCTCTGCTACTTACTATCGAAATGCAGATATGGAGTTAAGTCTTGCTCTAAGAGCAGCTGGAGCAAAGCTCTATCAGATTGATTTAGGGCTAATCCAGGAGCGCCATCATGGCTATCACGATACTGATCCTGATTATAGGGAGAAGAAATCTAAGGAGAATTACAACCGAATCCTTGAGAAATATCGGGGACGTAGCGACATCTTGAGTGCGCGGAGATAACCTTCTACTTATGAGCGAGCTACTTGCCAATTACACCAGCCTTCACGTGGGAGGGCTGGCGAAGAAATTTATTCGCACCTCAAGTGAGAGTGAGTTAGTTGAAGCTATAAAAGCTGCAGATAGCGCGGGTGAAGAAGTATTAATAATGGGTGGGGGATCTAATGTTTTGATCTCTGATGCTGGATTTAATGGCACGGTGATTCACGTTGAAACAAAGGGAAATACCTTTGCTATCGATGCCTGTAGCGGGGGAATGATTAGCGTTGCATCTGGTGAGAATTGGGATGAATTTGTCGCATTTATGATTGAAAAGGGTTTTGCTGGCCTTGAGAGTATGTCTGGAATTCCAGGAAGTGTGGGAGCTACTCCAATTCAAAATATCGGTGCCTATGGCCATGAGATATCAGAGGTTGTAGCAAGGGTTAGATGCTGGGATAGGAAAGAGAGCACTTACAAGACTTTCTCTAACTCAGAGTGTGAGTTCTCTTATCGCTCATCTATTTTTAAAAGAAGCAATGGAAGATATGTAGTTCTTGAGGTGACTTTTCAATTAAGACAGGGCGAGATGAGCCTTCCTATTACCTATAGCGAACTTGCTAGCTATCTAAAGGTTAATTTGGGCGAGCGAGTACTAATCACAGAGCTAAGAAAAGCGGTATTAGTTTTAAGAGCTGCTAAGGGAATGCTCCTTGATGAAAAAGATAGCAATAGCTGGTCTGCTGGCTCCTTCTTTATCAATCCGATATTAGATGCAAAAGATGCCGAGAAGCTTCCAGAGAGCGCTCCTAGATGGCCCCAAGAAGATGGACGAGTAAAGACCTCTGCTGCCTGGCTTATGGAAAATTCTGGAGTGAAAAAAGGTGAGAGCCATAATGGCGCAGGTATTTCAAGTAAGCATGTATTAGCACTTGTTAATACTGGAAGTGCTAGCGCAGATGACATATTAGAGCTAGCTAGAAGAGCAAGAAAGGCAGTAAAGGATAAGTTTGGAATCTTGCTAGAGGTAGAAGTTGCTCTAGTTGGTTTAAATCTATGAGAAAGCTCTTTCTTTCACTCCTTCTTATTCTCTTACCGCTAAGCCCTTCTTATAGCCATAGCTCATTAGTTAGTGCGAGTCCAAGTAGTGGATCTGTTTTAGTTGATTTTCCTATGGAGATAGTCCTTAACTTTAATGAAGAGCTATTGGTAATTGGCCAAGATGATCCCAATAGCATTGAAGTCTTTGATGCAAGCGGAGAGTTAGTTTCAGGAGATTCAAAAGTATCTGGGGCAAGAATTAGTGCAGGACTTTCTATTAACGGCAATGGGAGTTATAGCGTTAAGTATCGAGTAGTTTCAAAAGATGGCCATGTCATTGATGATAGTTATGGATTTGAAGTCCAATCACCGATTGCTATCTCTGCCCCAATTGAAGAAGAGGTAGTTTCTATTCCTAGCTCTTCGCCTATTCCAATTACTTCAGCGCTTGTTCTTGCGCTAGTTATTGGGCTAATAACCTTAATTAAGAGGAGAAAGTAGTTAGCTAAGTAGCTTCTTTATTCTTGTCACACCTTCAATAATGTCTTCATCTGATGTGGCATAAGAGAGTCTGATATATCCAGAAGGCCCAAAGGCCTCACCTGGAACAACTGCTACTTCGGCCTCTTCCAATATGATCGTAGCAAGCTCAGCAGAAGTAGTTGGAGTGCGGCCATTAATCTCTTTGTTAAGAACACCTTTAACAGACGGATAAGCATAGAAAGCTCCTTTAGGCATTGGACAGGAAATTCCTGGGATTTCATTTAGAAGTTTCACGATTAACTTTCTTCTTCTATCAAAAGCCTCACCCATCTTCTTAACTGCGCTTAAATCGCCATCGAGTGCGGCAATTGCTGCTCTCTGAGCAACATTTGAAACATTAGATGAAAGATGTGATTGCAGATTTGTAGCAGCTTTAATTACATCCTTTGGCCCAATCATCCAACCAACTCGCCAGCCAGTCATGGCATATGTTTTAGCAACGCCATTAATAATAATTGTCTTATCGGCCATCTGGGGAACGATAACTGGAATTGAGGCAGCGCTCGCCCCGTCATAGAGCAGATGTTCATAGATCTCATCGCTAATTATCCAGATGCCATGTTTAGCGGCCCAATTACCAATTGCTTTGACTTGCTCAACTGAATAGACAGCGCCGGTTGGATTAGAGGGAGAGCAAAAGAGCAGCGCTTTAGTGTTTTCACTTCTTGCTGCCTCAAGCTGCTCAATACTTACTAAATAATCTTGGGATTCATCGGCAAATACTTCAACTGTTTTTCCGCCAGCTAATTTGATGCACTCTGGATATGTGGTCCAAAACGGTGAGGGGAGAATTACCTCATCGCCAGGATTAATAATTGAAGCAAATGCTTGATAGACCGCTTGCTTACCGCCATTTGTTACTAGGACTTGATCAACGCTAATTTCATAATTTGAATCACGCTTTGTTTTATTAACAATTGCTTGTCGAAGCTCTGGTAGTCCTGGAGTTGGTGAGTAGCGATGATTAGCAACAACCTTTGTTGCAGCAGCTGCTGCCTCAACAATGTAATCCGGGGTTGGAAAATCTGGTTCGCCTGCGCCAAAGCCGATCACCGGGCGGCCGGCAGCTTTAAGGGCTTTGGCTTTGGCATCAACGGCTAAGGTCGCCGACTCTGCGATAGCGGCAATTCTTGAAGAGATTCGAGGCTTACTCATAGGCAGTTAGTCTTTCATAAGCGCAGATGAGCGCGAGTTTTACCCCCTTTCATGCGGGTTTTACCTATCGGGGGTGGCTCACCTACACTTGCCCATCCTGGCGCTTGCTTGATCGGGTAATTAAAAAAATCTGATTATGAAAAGTCCATGCTTTGTCATGTTCGAAAGCGCCATATAGGGCAGTAGCTCAACTGGCCAGAGTTCCGGTCTCCAAAACCGGCGGTTGGGGGTTCAAGTCCCTCCTGCCCTGCGCAGTTGTAAGGCAATGAAGTAACGAAGTAACGAAGAGATTAGAGAGGATGAAAAATGAGTGAGAACTCAGAGAGTAAAGAATTAGGTTTCTTTTCTCGCATCGCCCTGTTCTATCGCCAGATTATTAATGAACTACGTAAGGTGGTTTGGCCATCTAGAAATATGTTGACCACATATACCGGAGTAGTTCTTGTTTTCGTGGCCTTTGTTATCGCAGTTGTTTCAGTCTTTGATCTAGGTTTAACCAGATTAGTTTTCTTCATATTCGGCGATTAAAAAGGTAAGGAGGGATGATGAGCGAAGAGCAGATAACTGCCACTACTGATGAAGTAGTAGCAAGTGATGTAGCAGTAGATACAGATATTGAACTTGAAGAGGAAGAAGTTCAAGAGATCGTATCTCCTGAGGTCGCAGCATTCCGCGCCGAGCTAGCAGTAAAGAGCGGGGATTGGTATGTCGTCCACTCTTATGCTGGTTTTGAAAAGCGAGTAAAAGGCA
>CAKZXY010000099.1 GCA_937883945.1 uncultured Clavibacter sp.
CAGTTTTGTTATCACGACGAAAGGAGAAATATCCCAGGCTATGTTTACTGCACTCGCCCTGTGAACTCCAGGTAATTGCTCTGTCTTTAAGTATCGAGATTACTCCAGCCTCTAAATCAAGGCATCTCCTGCTCTCATCTGTTGCACATTGCTCTATCTGACCCACAACTTGGCGATATATCTCAAGGCTAACTTGATAACAGATGCCACAGATTGATGCTCCAAGAGATGCGCTGATCTGATTTGAAGCAATCCCATAGCTTTCAAATTTCTCTAAAGTTGCCTCAAGTACCCCTGCGATAAGTCCTTTTCTGCCAATATGCACTGCAGCGATAGCTGATGGCGATGAGAGAAGTAGTGGTATGCAATCTGCAGTTAAAACAGCGAGTGCTACCCCGCTTCTTCTAGTAAATAAGGCATCAGCATCTAGCTCTTGTAGATAAGAAGAGCTCTCATCAATCTCAACAACTCTTGCGCCATGGACCTGATTGATAAAAAATAAGTTACTTCGATCAATTCCTAGCTCTTTTGCAAGCAGCTCACGATTTCTCTCAACTACCCCTGCATCATCGCCAACATGCTTTGCTAGATTAAAGCTCTCATATTCATTTCTACTAAAGCCGCCATGGCGCGAGGTAAATAGCAACCTCGACATTTGGCTACTTACTACTTCATGAAATCAGGGATATCAATCTCATCTTCAGCCACTAACTCCTCAAATGTAATCTTTCTTCTTGGAGTTACTGGTGTATCCATTGCAACAGCTATTGGATCATTTGCAGCGATTGGATCTGCTTGACCATTTAAGGCAGCCGTTGAGATAACTGGAACAGCGAGCCTCTTTGGCGCTCCCCCATCAAAGCCAGCAGCAATAACGGTAACTCTTACCTCATCGCCTAGAGCGTCATCGATGACAGTTCCAAAGATGATATTGGCATCAGGGTGAGCGCATTTAGCAACTAACTCTGCCGCCTCGCTAATTTCAAATAGACCTAAATCTGATCCACCAGCAATTGAGAGAAGAACCCCATGGGCTCCATCAATTGATGCCTCAAGAAGTGGTGAAGAAATTGCAAGTTCAGCTGCTCTAGTAGCTCTCGCCTCACCTCTTGCAGATCCAATTCCCATAAGAGCAGAACCTGCGCCATCCATAACGCTCTTTACATCAGCAAAGTCGAGATTAATTAAACCTGGCGTTGTAATTAAATCTGTAATTCCTTGGACTCCAGAGAGTAGTACTTGATCTGCTGTCTTAAAAGCCTCAGGCGCTGAGATAGAGCGATCAGAGATTGAAAGTAGGCGATCATTTGGAATAACAATAAGTGTGTCAACTTCTTTTCTTAAGTTTTCAATTCCTTCATCTGCCTGCATCGCGCGGCGCTTGCCTTCAAAACTAAATGGCCGAGTAACCACGCCAACCGTTAGCGCTCCTGCATCTTTAGCAATCTTTGCAATAATTGGCGCGCCACCAGTTCCAGTTCCGCCGCCCTCTCCTGCAGTAACAAAAACCATATCTGAGCCGCGAAGTACCTCTTCAATTTCTTCAGTGTGATCAATCGCTGCTTGCTTACCAATCTCTGGCGCAGCTCCTGCGCCAAGACCACGAGTTAATTTACGACCAATATCTAATTTCACATCAGCATCACTCATCAGAAGAGCTTGCGCATCAGTGTTAATTGCAATGAACTCAACGCCTTTTAACCCCGCATCGATCATGCGATTAACTGCATTAACTCCGCCGCCACCAATACCAACTACTTTGATGACTGCTAAATAATTCTGTGGTGTTGCCACTTTTATTCGCCTCTCTCCAAACCCTAATTCTCAACTTTAGACTTAGAGTTTCTGTTAACTCTGAGCACAAAAGTAGTTGCGCAGCGCTCCTCTGGCAAAGACCGACACGATTAGTTAAGGAAATACTTTTCTATCGAACTGTTGGTTTTAAGGGATCAATTAGATTGATTCTGCGAACTTTTTTATTCTCATCTTGCGCCAATAAACGCTCCATTACTTCAACTTTTAGCCCAAGGTCATTAATACTGCCCCAGGAGATTTCGATACTGCGCCCTAAATAGTTGGCTGAGGTGATAAAGCTCGCGTTATCTCTTGCGCTAACTCTCGTTAATTCAAATCCTCTGCCCGCAAGCTCTTGGCTAAATAGCTCTATTAACTCTCTGGCCGCAGCTTTTAATTGGTTATCAATCTCGTCTGTTGATCCAGCTGGCAGAGTTAGCTCTGCGATCTGCTGCCAACTCTTATCTCCCGAGGCGATGGCCTGATCAATAGCCTGCCTAGGAAGATAAAAGTAATCAAGATCTTCGCCCATAAACCCAATACTTGCGCTCTGAGGACTTGAAGTGGAGGTAAGGCGGGCTATAGGTGTTCTAGAAATTATCTTTATAAGTAGTTTGCCATTAATTAAATTGCGGTCTAACTCAACATTTTCGACCCAAGCAAATTGACGGAGTCGATTGGCAATTTCTCGACGATCAACCCTTGCTATCTGATCGCCTAGTTGGACTACTGCAGGTGGTTGTGAGAGTCGATCCTTAACTTGTGTTGCAATTGACTTATCTTTTATATCAACTTTAATTTCTTTTACTACAAAGACATGGCTAAAGCCCAAAAGATAGGCAAGCCCTCCAATAAGCAATACTGATAAAAGAAGAATTAATCTTGGATGCAATCTCATGCAATTAGGATTCGATTGCCTCAAGAATTAACTTACCTAAAGAGCTGACATCTCCAGCTCCTAGGGTAAGAATTAAGTCCCCACTCTTTGCCATCTTTGCAACAGATTCAACCACCTCTGGCATTGAAGGTTGATAGCTATGGTTTTGACTCTCCATATCTTTTGAGATTAGCAGTGAACTAACCCCTGGAATCTCTTTTTCGCTTGCTGGGTAGATTTCAAGCAAGTATGTGTAATCAGATGCGGAGAGCGCCTTGGCAAATTCACTGGCAAACACTTGCGTTCTTGAGTAACGATGGGGCTGAAAAACCGTCAGTACTCGCCCACTTTGAGCATAAATTCTTGCGCTCTCAAGGGTTGCTTTTATTTCTGTTGGATGATGGCCATAGTCATCAATAACTGTGATTCCTCTAGAAATTCCCTTGATTTCAAAGCGCCTTCTTGCTCCGCTAAATAGCGCTAATCCCTTGATTAGATCATTTGCATTTGCTCCAAGTTCAAGTCCTGCAAGGAGGGCTGCTGAGGCATTTAGAAGATTATGTCGGCCAGTAATGGCAAGTTCTAGTTGCCCTAAGACCCGACCTTTATAACTAACTCTTGCCTCGGCGCTCTTTGGCTGAAGATAAATTCGTTCCAGACGTAGATCTGCATC
The DNA here is from genome assembly GCA_937883945.1 of uncultured Clavibacter sp. GTDB lineage: Bacteria > Actinomycetota > Actinomycetes > Nanopelagicales > Nanopelagicaceae > MAG-120802. The sequence goes on from CAKZXY010000099.1 coordinate 3,345, forward strand.
ACTATCAATCCCGTAGGTGGTGATAGAAATTGAAGCACCTCTCTTCTTGACTCTCGCCATTAAACGAAGTGCTCCAGGATCATCAATGCATAGGACTAAAAAGCCATCTGGCCTGATAGTGGCAACAAAGTCGTCAAAGATCTGATCAATTTGAGCAAGGGTTGCAAAATTATCGACATGATCTAACTCAATGTTGGTAACTATTGCGCCTAATGGTTTGTAGGCGGTAAAGGAGCCATCTGATTCATCAGCCTCAACTATAAAAGTATTGCCAGAACCTTGATGTGCATTTGTGCCAGAGTTACTAACTGTTGCTCCAATTGCAAAAGATGGATCAAGGCCGGAATGCTGCAGCGCGACTGTCAACATCGATGTCGTTGTAGTTTTCCCGTGAGTTCCAGCAACAGCTACAGAGCGAGTGCCAATCATTAGCTCTGCAAGGGCAGCAGCTCGCTCCAGGATTGGAATACCTCTATATTGCGCTGCTTCAAGCTCGGGATTGTTTGCAGGGATAGCACTTGATTTAATAACTAAATCTGCATTATCTAAATTCTCATTGCTATGCCCAATATGAATCGTTGCCCCAAGGCTTCTCAAGCCATTTAGAGTTGAAGAATCATGTAAATCAGAGCCTGATACTTGAGCGCCGCGCGAGGCCATGATTCTTGCTATGCCACTCATCCCAGAGCCACCAATTCCAACAAAGTGGACTCTAGCTTTGCTCCAATCGCGAATTATTTGATCGCTCACTTGGCCCACTTTCCTAGCAATAAATCTTGAGCCAGCTCTGCAATTCTGATCGCAGCCTTGGCGTTACTGCCTATTGATTTAGCCTGATACTTTCCAGCATTACTTAAGGCAGTTGCAAGATTCTTCTCGAGCCACTCTGCTGAAAAATCATCATTTGAAACCATCAGCGCTGATCCTTGAGCCACCAAAGCTGCAGCGTTATCAAATTGTTCCCCATTGCCATGAGGCAGTGGAATAAGTATTGAGTACTTGCCAAGGGAGGATAGCTCAGAGCAGGTGACTGCGCCGGAACGAGTAATTAGTAAATCAGCGCTGCCATATATTGAAGCCATATCATGAAAGTAAGGTTGAGGCAGATAATTAACTGAGGCCTTAGGTAGTTCATTATTTATTCCTAGAGCATGAATGATTTGAACTTGTTGGTATTTATCTTGATATTTCTGTAGGAAATCTGCAATTACTGCATTGATATGAGTTGAGCCAAGGGAGCCA
>CAKZXY010000100.1 GCA_937883945.1 uncultured Clavibacter sp.
GGGGGAATCGCAGCAATAATCGCAGCTAGCGCTCTCTTAGTTATTGGTTTTGCCATTGCCTACGCTGTTATTCGACTTGGCAGAGCTATTGATGAAGTTGGAAGCGCAGTTCGCGATATTGCTAAGGAGACTGCACCGCTACTAAATGAGGTCACAACAACTGTAGAACTTGTTAATGGGCCGCTGCAGAGCATAAATAAGGTTACAAAGACAATGGAAGAGTTCAGCTCTAAAGTTTCTGAGAGCGCGTCAGGATTTCTTGATAAGAATCAAATGGCGATGAAGGCGGCAGGGGCTGTGCTAACCGCTGCACAACTTCGTAAGAAGAAAAAAGGAAAAAAGAGTAAGAAGGCAAAAAACAGCAAGTATGTTGACGACGAGGAGTTCTAACTCCTCGTGAATTCAGCGGAAATTCGTTCTCGCTGGCTAAAATTCTTTGAGTCAGCAAATAGCCAGGGCATCAAACATACAGTCGTTCCTTCGGCATCTCTTATTGCAGATGATCCAAATCTTCTTCTTGTTAATGCTGGGATGGTTCCTTTCAAGCCTTTTTTCCTAGGAGAGTTAACTCCGCCATATAAGCGCGCGACCTCAGTGCAAAAGTGTGTAAGAACCTTAGATATAGAAGAGGTGGGTAAGACCACACGTCATGCATCCTTCTTTCAAATGTGTGGGAATTTCTCCTTTGGAGATTATTTTAAGGAGGGAGCAATCACCCTTGCCTGGGAACTTTTAACAAAGCCAATAAGTGATGGTGGATATGGATTTGCTGAGGATAAATTATGGGTCACGGTCTATCTAGATGATGATGAGGCAGCAGATATTTGGCATAAGAAGATTGGCATTCCTAAGGAGCGAATCCAAAGACGTGGAATGGCAGATAATTTCTGGTCGATGGGCGTACCTGGTCCTTGCGGGCCATGTTCTGAAATCTATTTTGATCGTGGTGCTGCCTATGGCAAAGAAGGTGGCCCAATTGCCGATGAAGATCGCTATTTAGAGATCTGGAATCTTGTCTTTATGCAGAATATGAGAGGCGAAGGTGGGGGAAAAGATGGTTTCCCAATTCTTGGCGAACTTCCTGCCAAAAGTATTGATACTGGCTTAGGCCTTGAGCGCACTGCCGCTCTCTTGCAAGGAGTGGAGAACATCTATGAGATTGATACAACACAACATATTCTAGATCGCGCTAGTGATTTAAGCGGAGTTCGATATGGGAAAGAGTCTTCAAGTGATGTATCACTGCGGGTAATTGCAGATCATGCAAGAACAGCAACGATGTTGATAGGCGATGGTGTAACTCCAGGCAATGAGGGTCGAGGATATGTTCTAAGAAGAATGATGCGTCGCACTACTAGGAATATGAAGCTACTTGGCTCTGATGATCGTAATATGAGCGAGCTTATTAAAGCCTCTATCGAAGCTATGGGCGCGCAATATCCAGAGTTGCAAAGTGATAGCGCTCGAATTCTAAAGGTTGCAGAGGCAGAGGAAGAGAGTTTCCTGCAAACCCTAAAGAGCGGAACTATGATCTTTGATCAGAGAAGCGCTTCATTAAAGAAGAGTGGGACAAAAGTTCTATCAGGTGAGGATGTCTTCCAACTCCACGACACCTATGGATTTCCTTTTGATCTAACTCTTGAAATGGCAAATGAGGAAGGCTTAACTATTGATGCTGATGGTTTTAAGCGCTTAATGAAGCAACAGCGCGAGAGAGCAAAAGCTGATGCTAAGTCAAAAAAGAGTGGACATACCGATGTAACCGAGTATCGCAAGTTAGCGGAAGGCGCTGGCAAGTTAGAGTTTGTTGGCTATGAGAGCCTAGAGAGTGAATCAAAAATTGTTGGTTTTCTAGTAGATGGCGCGGGGGTTAAATCTGCATCTGCTGGCGATGATGTTGAAATTCTTCTAGATAGGACTCCTTTCTATGCAGAAGGCGGCGGACAATTAGCTGATGCTGGAGTGATAACAACTAGCAATGGCTCTGTTATTGAAGTGGAAGATGTTCAATCACCGATTCCAGGAATTTTCATCCATCGCGGTCGAGTGCTCTCTGGCCAGTTAAAGATAGGCGAATCTGTTTTAGCAAAGATTGATAGCGATCGACGTAAGGCTATATCGCGCGCCCACACCGCAACCCATATGGTCCATAAAGCATTTCGAGAGATCCTTGGAGAAACTGCCACTCAAGCCGGATCAGAGAATGCTCCAGGGCGTTTTCGCTTTGATTTTCCCTCTAGTGGCGCTGTTTCAGAGAGCATTCTCAATGATGTGGAGGCTCGAGTTAATTCGCTTCTTCTAGATAACTTAATTGTTAGTGCAGAGGAGATGTCTCAAGCAGAGGCGAAGAAGATCGGTGCTATGGCGCTCTTTGGTGAGAAGTATGGTGAGCGCGTTCGAGTAATTAGCGTTGGTGATTGGGCAAAAGAGCTATGTGGAGGAACCCATGTTTCAAGAAGTGGGGAACTTGGAATAGTAAAACTCCTTGGTGAATCCTCTATCGGAGCAGGAGTAAGGCGCGTTGAAGCTTTAGTCGGCGCAGATGCTTACTCATTTCTAAGTCGTGAACATATTTTAATTAACTCACTTCTTGAAATCATTAAAGGAACAAGGGCAGAGGAACTGCCGGAAAGAATTACCTCTCTTCTTACTCGTCTAAGAGATGCCGAGAAAGAGATTGGATCGATAAGAACAGCAAAGGCTCTTAGTGATTCAGCTTCATTATTAGAAAAGGCTGAAAATATCGGTCCATTTAAATTCATAGCAGCTGACATGGGCAAAGGCTTCTCTGGCGATGATTTGAGAACTGTTGCCTTGGACTTGAGAAATCGCCTTAAAGGCTCAGTTGTAGCGCTAGTAAGTAGCGGTGATGAGAAAGTGACTTTAGTTCTTGCAGCCGATGAAAGCGCTCGTAGCGCAGGAGCAAAAGCAGGTGCGCTAGTAAAGATTGGATCTGGAATTCTTGGTGGCGGTGGCGGAGGAAAAGATGATTTCGCCCAGGGCGGCGGAAGTGAATTCACTAAGATTGATGAAGCTTTACTGGCCATCAAGGCCTCCCTCTCGAGTATCTAGCCTTCGTGATACTTCCGGGTGCAAGACTTGCTATAGATTACGGTGATAAGCGAATTGGGGTTGCAAAATCTGATGACTCTAGATTGATTGCATCTCCGCTTATTACTCTCGATAATGGTG
>CAKZXY010000101.1 GCA_937883945.1 uncultured Clavibacter sp.
GCACCTGAGTAAGCAGCTCCGACAAGACCAATAATCTTCTTGTTTGATGCGATTCCTGGAGCAACCTTTGCAGATTGCGCTGGATCGCCCTGGTCATCTGCCTGAACAACCTTAACTACATACTTACCTTTATTCTTTGCGTTAAAGAGTTTGATGGCATAAAGCATGCCAGCCAATTCATCCTGACCAACTGATGCTTCTTCACCAGTTAGAGGACCTTGAAACGCAAGAGTGATTGTCTTAGCTGCTGCATTTGACGCTGGTGCAACTGCAACCAGTGACGCAGCTGCCAGTGCGGCCGCTGCAGCAACCGAAATTAATCCACGCTTATTCATTTAGTACCTTTCATTCATGATCATGCCCCCTGGGACAGGGAGGGGTGAAGGTTAGCCTTAGGTTCAAGGGCAGGGCAACCGGGTTTATCGCTTAGGGAATTACATTCCTGTTACTTTTTGATGAAAACCGCCGCATACCTACTCATTAGGTGCAGAGGCGGGGTCAATTACCGCCCTAGCCACCTCTTTCATGGAAATTCGCCGATCCATCGCTGCCCGCTGAATCCATGAGAATGCTTCCGGCTCAGAGAGGTTTAGCGCCTTCATCAAAATTCCTTTAGCTCGATCAATCAATTTTCTACTCTCAAGTCTTTCATGAAGATCACTCACCTCAAGTGCCAAAGATTTCATCTGCCTATGTCGGCTAATTGAGATTTCAATTGCTGGAATTAAATCATTAATTGTAAATGGCTTCACGACATATGCCATCGCTCCAGCATCACTTGCGCGCTCTACCAAATCTCTCTGACTAAAAGCGGTGAGCATTAGAACTGGAGAGATTTCAATTATCTGGCTAGCAGCAGAGATTCCATCAAGGATTGGCATCTTTACATCAAGGATTGCTAAATCAGGTTTTAACTCTTTAGTAAGATCTATTGCCTCTTGGCCATTGCTTGCCTGGCCAACTACTTCATATCCAGATTCACTTAGCATCTCGACTAAATCCATACGTATTAGAGTTTCATCCTCAGCAATTAGGATGCGATGGGCTCTAGATTTAATGTTAGTACTCACGTGCCTCGAGTCGGATTTGAACCGACACTATGCGGTGTTTGAGACCGCCCTCTCTACCGTTGGAGTACCGAGGCTAGATTGAATTAAAGATTATTCTAGCGATAGGCAGGAGCCACGCCACTAACAGCATCTCCCACCTTATGAACGCGCATCGCGTTGGTCGAGCCAGGAATTCCTGGCGGAGAACCAGCAACGATCATAATCAACTCACCAATAGCTACTCTCTTACTCTCAATCAAAATCGTATCTACCTGCTTAACCATCTCATCAGTGGTGGTAACTAAAGGGGTCAAAAGTGGTTCAACCCCCCAAGAAAGTGCCATCTGGTTATAGGTGGCGGTATCTGGAGTTAGAGCCAATATTGGAATCGGTGATCTAAGTCTTGACATTCTTCTCGCTGAATCTCCGCTCTTAGTAAATGCCGACAAAACCTGGGCGCCAATTGTTAGACCAACCTCTGTTGCTGCCTTTGTTATTGCCCCGCCTTTAGTTTTGGGGTTGTGTTGAAGAGCCGGAATTAAGTGAAGCGCCTCTTGCTCAGTTTTTTCAATAATTCGAGCCATTGTTGCAACAGCTTCAATAGCAAATGCTCCAACGCTAGTCTCCCCTGAGAGCATCAAGGCATCAGCTCCATCAAGGACTGCATTTGCGCAATCTGTTGCTTCAGCCCTTGTCGGCCTGGAGCTATTAATCATTGAATCAAGCATCTGGGTTGCAACGATTACTGGCTTTGCATTCTCGCGAGCAAGAGTGATGCAACGCTTCTGCACGAGTGGAATATCTTCAATCGGCATCTCAACGCCTAGATCGCCACGAGCAACCATAATTCCATCAAAGGCTAGGACTATCTCCTCTAGGTTATCTACCGCCTGAGGTTTTTCAATCTTGGCAATGACTGGAATGCGATGGCCAACCTCATCCATAATTTTATGAACATCATCTATATCTCGTGCAGATCTTACAAATGATAAGGCTATAAAATCAGCACCTGCTTTAAGTCCCCAACGTAAGTCTTCAATATCCTTCTCACTCATAGCAGGAACAGATACTGCAACTCCTGGAAGATTGATTCCCTTGTTATTAGATACAAATCCCGGCTCAATTACTTTTGTTATGACATTGCTACCCTTAACCTCGATAACTTGAACCGTAACTTTGCCATCATCGATTAGAATTAAATCTCCAGCTCTGCAATCACCGGTAAGACCCTTATAGGTGGTTGAGACGCGAGATTTGTCGCCAGCAACATCCTCAGTGGTGATTGTGAAAGAATCTCCACGGAATAACTCATGAGGACCGTTTTCAAATCTTCCAAGGCGAATCTTTGGTCCCTGAAGATCAACCATTATCGCTACAGGCTTTTTAACTCTGGCAGCTTCAGCTCTTACTAAATCTAAGCGATTTTGATGTTCTTCATATCCACCATGAGAGAGGTTAAGTCTTGCCACATTCATTCCAGCTCTTATTAGCTCAGAGACTTTCTCAACGCTCTCAACAGCAGGGCCCATAGTGCAGACAATTTTGGCGCGGCGCATGTGCTTACTTTATTGCCTTATCTGGCATAAGAGTAATTAGCAAGGAATTAAACCGTCAGTGGTCTAGCCGTTGGCTCAATCGGTGATGGCAATTGCGTATGTCCCATTAGATCTGCATCAACAGCGGAAGCAGCGCTTCGCCCCTCAGCAATAGCCCAAACAATTAGTGATTGACCACGCCCTGCATCGCCGCAGATATAGACTGAATCAACATTGGTGCGATATGAATTATCGCGCGCAATATTTCCGCGGGGATCAAGTTTTAACTCAAGTGCATTAACTAATTCATTCTTCTCAGGACCAGTAAAGCCCATAGCTAGTAAGACCATATCTGCTGGAAGATTCTTTGAAGTTCCCGGAACTTTTTCAAACTTTCCATCAACATACTTGGTCTCGACAATTTTCAAGGCAGTTAATTGGCCAGCGCTATCTCCAATAAATTCCTCGGTTGAAATTGAATAAAGCCTCTCGCCTGATTCCTCATGGGCGCTACTTACTCGATAAGTCATTGGATAGGTTGGCCATGGCTGTGAGTCAGGACGCTCATCACTTGGCCTTGGCATGATCTCAATCTGAGTAACGCTTGCAGCTCCTTGGCGAATTGCTGTTCCTAGGCAATCAGCTCCAGTATCGCCTCCTCCCAAAATAATTACATTCTTACCCTTGGCATTAATCGGTGGCTCAGAAGGTAATTCGTTGAGAGCTTGTTTATTTCCCCATGGCAGATATTCCATCGCCTGATAAACGCCATTAAGTGATCTTCCCGGAATATCTAGTTCGCGCCACTGTGTAGCTCCTACTGCTAAAACTATTGCATCATATTTCGCGCGAAGATCTGCAGCGCTGATATCAACTCCAACATTAACTCCTGCTCTAAATCTTGTTCCCTCCCGCTGCATCTGATTTATACGGCGATCAAGGACTGACTTCTCCATTTTAAATTCTGGAATTCCATATCGAAGCAATCCGCCAACCTTTTCGCCCTTTTCATAGACCACAACGGTATGACCCGCTCTAGTTAATTGCTGTGCTGCTGCAAGTCCTGCTGGACCTGAACCAATAACTGCAATGGTTTTGCCAGTCATCCGATCTGGTTGAAGTGGCTTCACATTTCCAGTTTGAAATCCCTCTTCAATAATTCTTAACTCAACTTGTTTAATAGTTACTGGATCTTGATTAATGCCTAGAACGCAAGATGTTTCACAGGGAGCAGGGCAGAGTCGTCCAGTAAATTCTGGGAAATTATTAGTTGCATGGAGGCGATCTAAGGCATCGCTACGTTCATTTCGCCAAATCAGGTCATTCCACTCTGGAATTAAGTTTCCTAGTGGACATCCCTGATGGCAGAAAGGAATCCCACAATCCATACATCTGCCAGCTTGCTTTTGAAGAGATGAGAACTCTTGCTCTTCATAGACCTCACGCCAATCTCTGATTCGAACATCAACTGGGCGACGTTTAGGAACTTCTCTTCCAGTATTTAGAAAACCACGGGGATCAGCCATTTAGCGCCTCCATAATTGCATCATCTGAAGATTTTCCTTCACGCTCTGCCTTATCAATAACTGCCAGCACCTTGGCATAATCTCTTGGCATCACCAGTGAGAACCTCTTGAGAGCTGCTTGCCAATCGCCTAGCAATTCATGAGCAATCAGAGAGCCGGTCTCTGCATAGAAGCGAGAGAGTATGGATTTGAGTTTCTCCTCTTGATCTTTAGGAATAGATAGAACATCTACCATCTCGGTATTTACTAGAGATGGGATTAAGTCAAGAACAAATGCTCGACCACCTGACATACCAGCTGCGAAGTTTCGCCCAGTTTTACCAAGGATTACAACGCTTCCACCTGTCATGTACTCACATCCATGATCGCCAACGCCTTCAACTACTGCTAGCGCGCCAGAATTTCTTACACAGAATCTCTCGCCAACTATTCCTCTTACAAATATTTCACCTTGAGTTGCGCCATATCCAATAACGTTTCCGGCAATTACATTTTCATGGGAGGCAAACTTTGCCTTCTCATCAGGGCGCAGAATTACTCGCCCTCCAGATAAGCCCTTTCCAAGATAATCATTGGTATCTCCATAGAGGCGAAGTGTTAGCCCACGTGGAATAAATGCTCCTAGTGATTGACCTGCAGATCCATGGAAGGTGATATCAATTGTGTCATCGGCAAGTCCTTGGCCGCCATACTTTCTAGTAATTTCAGAGCCGAGCATCGTTCCGACTGTGCGATTTCCATTCCTAATTGCCATCTGCAATTTGATTGGATTCTTATTATCTAACGCATCGCCTGAAAGTCTTATTAACTCATTATCTAAAGCTGTCTCAAGCCCATGATCTTGAGTTACCGTATTTCTCCGCGCAGAGCTTGATGCCGGCGCTGGAGCGGTAAGTATTGGCGTTAAATCAAGGCCACTCGCCTTCCAATGCTCCACTGCATCAGTAGTTTCTAGGCTTTCAACTTCTCCCACTGCTTCGCTAAGACTTCTAAATCCTAGGCTTGCAAGAATCTCTCTTACCTCCTGAGCGATATATTCAAAGAAAGTTTCCACAAACTCTGGCTTTCCAGTAAAGCGCTTTCTTAGCTCTGGATTCTGAGTTGCCACGCCAACTGGGCAGGTATCTAGATGACATACTCGCATCATCACACAACCTGAAACAACAAGAGGGGCGGTAGCAAAACCAAATTCTTCTGCTCCAAGTAGAGCTGCAATTACCACATCTCTACCAGTCTTCATCTGTCCATCAGTTTGAACCACAATGCGATCTCTCAGTCCATTTAGCATCAGAGTCTGTTGCGTTTCAGCTAGACCAAGCTCCCAAGGCGCGCCAGCATGTTTGAGAGATGTAAGCGGCGAAGCACCAGTTCCACCATCATGGCCAGAGATTAAAACTACATCGGCATGCGCCTTGCTAACTCCTGCAGCAACGGTACCAACGCCAACTTCAGCAACAAGTTTTACATGGATACGCGCTCTGTTATTAGCATTCTTTAAATCATGGATTAGTTGAGCCAAATCTTCAATAGAGTAAATATCATGATGTGGCGGTGGTGAGATTAAACCAACTCCAGGCGTTGAGTAGCGAACCTTGGCAATCCAGGGATAAATCTTATTTCCAGGCAATTGTCCGCCCTCGCCAGGCTTAGCTCCTTGCGCCATCTTTATCTGAATATCATCGGCGTTTACCAAATACTCACTTGTTACTCCAAATCTTCCTGAAGCAACTTGCTTAATTGCAGATCTTGCTGAATCTCCATTAGCTAATGGAGTAAAGCGCTCGGGATCTTCGCCGCCTTCGCCAGTATTTGATTTAGCCCCAATTCGATTCATTGCAATTGCGAGAGTTTCATGAGCTTCCTGCGAAATTGAGCCATAAGACATAGCTCCAGTTGAAAACCTCTTAACAATTTCTGAAATCGGTTCAACCTCATCTATTCCCACTGGAGCTTTTAAGCCCTGCTTGAACGAGAAGAGTCCGCGAAGAGTCATCAAAGATTTTGATTGATCATCAACTCTCTTGGTATATCGCTGGAAGATGTCATAGCGCTTTGATCTTGTGGCATGTTGGAGAGCAAAGACAGTCTCTGGATCAAAGAGATGAGGTTCACCATCTCGCCTCCATTGATACTCCCCACCAATTGGAAGTCGCTTAGAACCAGGAACTTCTCCCCCAGGTGGATAGGCGATGTGATGGCGCGCAATAGTCTCTTGAGCAATTACTTCAAGATCTACACCGCCAAGGCGCGAGGTTGTTCCAACGAAATATTCATTGACCAAGCCTTGTGATAACCCAATTGCTTCAAATACTTGCGCTCCGGTGTATGAGGCAATTGTTGAAATTCCCATCTTGGACATAACTTTCAAAACGCCTTTACCCAATGACTTAATTAAGTTCTTAACTGCCTTCTCTGGAGTAATTCCTGTGATAACTCCTGTTAAGACTAAATCTTCTGCACTCTCCATCGCTAGATAAGGATTTACAGCAGCTGCTCCATATCCAATTAATAGCGCCACATGATGAACTTCTCTGACCTCACCGCTTTCAACAACTAAGCCAACTTTTGTTCTAGTTTTCTCACGAATCAAGTGGTGATGCACTGCCGAGGTTAAAAGTAGAGATGGAATCGGAGCGTTTTCTGCATCCCCATCGCGATCCGAGAGAATAATAATTCGTGCTCCTTGGGAGATTGCCTCAGATACCTCTGCTCGAATCTCCTCGATTCTCTCTTGCAACCCCTGACCACTTCTAGAAATTGGAAAGAGGCCGCGAATTACATAGGTTGAGAGCCCAGGATGATTGTTATCGGCATTAACATTAATTATTTTGGCGAGCTCATCATTATCAATAACCGGAAAGGCTAAAGAAATCTGTCTACATGATGCTGGACCGGGATCAAGAAGATTATGTTCTGGGCCAATAGATCCCCCAAGTGAAGTGACTAGCTCCTCTCTTATGGCATCAAGTGGTGGATTAGTAACTTGAGCAAAGAGCTGTGAGAAGTAATCAAAGAGGAGTCTTGGCTTGGCAGAGAGAGCTGCAATCGGAGTATCAGTTCCCATAGAGCCGATTGGTTCAATTCCACTCTTAGCCATCGGGGTGACAATCATTCTTAACTCTTCTTCGGTATAACCAAATGCGCGCTGTCTTCTTAAGACGGAGGAGTGCGGATAAATAATGTGCTCTCTTGCTGGCAAATCTGAAAGTCGAACAATTCCGGCATGAAGCCACTCGCCATATGGCGCGTTGCTTGCAAGGCTCTCTTTAATCTCTTCATCTTCAATTATGCGACCAGATTGGATATCAACTAGGAACATACGACCTGGTTGAAGTCTTCCCTTTCTAATCACTTTCTCTTGTGGAATATCTAGCACTCCAACTTCACTTGCCAGCACTACTAAGCCATCCTCTGTTACCCAATAGCGAGATGGGCGTAATCCATTTCGATCTAATACCGCGCCAATCTGCTTTCCATCTGTAAATGTCACGCAAGCTGGCCCATCCCATGGCTCCATAAGAGATGCATGGAAACGATAGAACTCCTTTAATTTCTCAGGCATCGTTTCATGATTCTCCCAAGCCTCTGGAATCATCATAAGAATTGAATGTGCAAGGCTGCGCCCGCCGAGATAGAGCAGTTCTAATACCTCATCAAAGGATGCAGAATCACTTCCTGAAGGATCAACGATTGGAAATAGTCGAGATATATCGCCAGAGATTAAATCACTTTCAAGGAGCGCTTCACGAGCTGCCATCCAATTTCGATTACCTCTTACCGTATTTATCTCACCATTGTGAGCAATGAATCGGTATGGATGGGCAAGTGGCCAAGATGGAAAAGTGTTGGTAGAAAATCTTGAGTGAACTAGTGCAAGAGGTGATACCAAGCGCGGATCTGAAAGATCAGGAAAGAACTCTTCCAATTGGCCTGTGGTGAGCATGCCTTTGTAGACAATCGTTCTACTTGAGAGCGAAGAGAAATAAATTGAGAGCTCATGCTCAACTCTCTTTCTAAAGCAGAATGCTCTTCGATCTAAATCTAAATCACTAACTCCATCTTCGGATGAAACAAATATCTGCTCAAACTCTGGCATAACCGATAACGCTGTTGCTCCTAGAGATGTTGCGTTAATCGGCAGCTGGCGCCAACCAAGAACTTTAAGATTCTCCTGGCTTGCAATCTGCTCAATCCGCGACTTATTTGCAAAATTCTTTGGCAAGAAGGCAACGCCAGCTGCATAACTAAGAGGAGATGGCAACTCAAATGGGAGAACTTCACGGAAGAATTGATCAGGGATACAGATAAGAATTCCAGCGCCATCACCGCTATTAACTTCCGCCCCTGATGCGCCGCGATGCTCCAAATTCCTTAAGGCAATTAGCCCTTTTGCAATAATGTCATGAGTTGCAACTTTATTAAGGGTAGCCACCATCGCAACACCACAAGCATCATGCTCGTTGGCAGGGTCATAGAGACCCACTGCCTTTGGTAGAGATGAGAAGACCACTTATCGCTCCCATAAATAAAATTGGTTTACTTCGAGTTTTTTCTTAAGTTATTAATTCTCAAAGTTACTGGGACAACGACGGCCCTTAGAAAGGCATAATCTAGCAAGAACTAGCTTTTTTAGCGCGCTAGAGCCCAGAGATATGGGCAATCTGACCAACCGATGCTGTTATCGCCATTCCTAGAGCGCCACCAAAGAGGATCCGAAGGGTTGGTCGCCATATCGGTGAACCTGAAGTCCTTGCGCTAATTACTCCTGCAATGAGCAGGCCAAGGAATGTAATAGCCACAATAGATACTGCTTTCCCGCCAAGACTTGGAGAGAGCGCTCCAATAAGGGGAATCGCTCCTCCTACAGTAAAGCTAAGGGCAGAGGCAACTGCTGCCTGCATTGGACGAGCCTTAGTTAATTCATATTGGCCTAATTCATCGCGTAGATGAGCGCCAAGTGCGTCATGGGCATGAAGTTCCTGAGCAACTTTCTCAGCTGTCGTTCGAGATAAACCTCTTGATTGATAAATCTGAGTTAACTCTTCTAGTTCTCCTGCTGGATCAATTCGATGGTGATCTAGCTCCAAGATTCGATCTGACTCTTCAATATCGTTTTGGGATCTCACAGAGACATACTCGCCCACAGCCATCGACATCGCTCCTGCTGCAATTCCCGCTATACCAACAGTTAAAACAAAGTCATTTTTCTGGGCAGAGACAATTCCAATCATTAGCGCTGCAGTTGAAACTAGCCCATCATTGACACCTAATACGGCAGCTCTGAGCCAGCCCAATCTATGGGTTCGATGCTCAGCATTTCTTATCTCAAAGTCAGATTGGCTCACGACTCTACTTTACACTCGAATCTCTCGGTAATTGATTCTGACGCAAGTAGATAAGAGAGCCAAAGAGTAGAACTATGCTCGTCCAAACATTGAGCCTAACGCCGAGAATCAAATTAGCTTCATCAATCCTAATCGTCTCAATTAGAGCTCTTACTAGACAGTAAAGGGTGACATAGAGAGCAAAGATTGAACCAGGAGCAAACTTCTTACTTGATCCAAGCTTTATCAAAATGAAGGCTGCAATAAAGCACCAGATAGATTCATAGAGAAATACTGGGTGAAATGTCTCAACGCTTGAATATCCAATAGGGCGATAAGCAGCAGGAATTTCAAGGGCCCACGGCGCATTTAGCTCCCGCCCAAATAGTTCTTTATTAAACCAATTTCCCCAGCGGCCAAGACCTTGGGCTATTAGCAGACCTGGAGCTAGCGCATCAGCAAAGCTTGCAAAGGAAATATCGCCTCGGGATTTATTTCTGCGATATCCAATGTATGCGCCAAGAAGTCCCAATGAGATTGCTCCCCAGATTCCAAGACCGCCTTGCCAGATATAGAGGGCACTTAGTGGATCGCCATTGACTCCAAAATACGCCTGAGGAGAAGAAATCACGTGATAGAGGCGACCGCCAATAATTCCAAATGGAACTGCATAAATTGCTACATCGCTAACTACGCCTGCTCTGCCACCAAGTGAGACATACCTTCTATTACCAATATATACAGCAGCTACGATCCCAGCGATGATGCTTAGCGCATAGAAATGAAAAGTTAGTGGACCAATCTCTATTTGAGATTGGGTTGGAGAAGGGATAGCAGCAAAGATCACTGCTTAGCTGCTTCGACCGCCGCCTTAAACTCCTCTAGTCTAAATTCAGAGGTGGTGCGATTCCACGGCTTGCCATTGATAAATACAGTTGGAGTTCCTTCGACACCATTTTTCTTCATTGAAGATGCCACGTTTTTAACCACATCACCTGATTCATTGTTATTCACACAGTTGGCAAAGCTCTCACTAGTTATTCCAAGTCGCGTGCCGATCTCTACTAGATTCTTATTAGAAAATAGCCCGCTATTCTCTCCGCCTTGGATATCAAATAAGGCTCTGTGATACTCAATAAATCTTCCCTCAGGCACTGCGCAGTTGGCAGCATTAGAGGCGCGAACTGACTCTTGCCCCAAAAATGATGCCATGTGGTAGGTAACTTCTGCTTGCTTCTCTCTGATCAGAGTATCTAAGTAATCTCCCATCGCATCTTCAAAGAACTTGCAATATGGGCATTGGAAATCTTCCCAAACATCTATTTTTAGTGGGCTATCGGCGTTAAAGACCACGCCATAATCTGCTTCAGGAGAAACCGTTGGAGTTAAAGGCGCACCATTGTTAGCACTTGAGATGCTCTCAATTGATGCAGGAAGTGCAACGCTAGAACCAGATCGCTTATCTAAGACTGTGAAGATAACTCCAGATAAGACCACAAGTGCAATCATGCCAATCACGATATTTCTAGTAACCGTATCTCCAGATTTACCAGAGTCACTTATTTTTCTTTGGCGCGGTTCTTTTGGCACTATTTTTACTCCTTTGGATTTTCTCAACTAATAATGGCTCTAAGTCTAAACCAAGTTCTAGAAACTAGCCGACTCGGCCCTGTCTGACACCTTCTGACAACTCGCGGGCTAGCAAGGTAACGCTTTTGCATGCCTGGGCGATATCAGGAGCCTGCAGTACTAACTTAATAAATGCTGAGCCCACAATCACCCCATCGGCAAACTTTGCAACACTTGCAGCCTGCTCAGCAGTTGAAACTCCAAGGCCCACCGCAATTGGAAGATCTGTGACTTTGCGAAGCCTTGCAACTAATTCACTAGCGTTATCAGATAAAGAATTCCTCGCGCCAGTTACTCCCATAAGGCTTGCTGCATAAACAAAGCCAGAACATTTGCCTGCAACTTTAGCTAATCTTGAATCATCTGTACTTGGAGCGACAACATAAACGCGATGCAAGTCATTTCTCTCTGTCTCCTCAATCCAATCACCTGACTCCTCAATAGTTAAATCTGGAGTGATAACTCCAACTCCCCCAGCGCTAGCAAGTGCCTCTGTAAACTGCTTAACTCCATATCGCTCAATGGGATTCCAATAAGACATAACTAAAGAAGGCACACTCACGCTAGAGACCACCTCCAAGACTTCCTTAGCGCCAGTTCTGTTTCTTAGAGCAATCTCAGCAGCTTCTTGAATTATCGCTCCATCCATAACTGGATCGCTATATGCAAAACCCACTTCAACAATATCTACCCCGCCATCAATTAGCGCCCTTATTAATTCCTTAGATCCCTCAAGAGTTGGAAAACCTGCTGGCATATAACCTATTAAGGCTGCTCGATTCTCGCTCTTGGCTCGTGCAAAGACCTGCGCCAAACTCTCTTTATTCATTGATTGCAATATTCCTAGAGCGGAATTCCAAAGTATTGCGCAGCTGTTTGTACATCTTTATCTCCACGTCCTGAGAGATTGATAAGAAGGATTGCTCCACTTCCCAATTCATTTCCAACTTGAAGCGCTCCAGCTAGCGCGTGAGCGGTCTCTATCGCTGGAATTATTCCCTCACTCTTTGAAAGTAGTGAGAAGGCATGCATCGCTTGATCATCTGTAATTGCTCGATACTCAGCTCGCCCAATGTCATGAAGGTATGCATGCTCCGGACCAACTCCTGGATAATCAAGACCTGCAGAAATTGAATGAGACTCGATGGTTTGGCCATCGCTATCTTGAAGTAGATAAGACCTGGTGCCATGAAGAATTCCAGGGGTTCCACCAACAATAGTTGCAGCGTGTTTGCCGCTTTCAACTCCAGAACCGCCAGCTTCAAAACCTATTAGGCGAACCCCTGCATCATCAATGAAAGGGTGGAAGATTCCTATCGCATTTGATCCTCCGCCAACGCAAGCTAAAACAGCATCAGGAAGCCTGCCGGTCATCTCTAATACTTGCTGCCTTGCCTCTACTCCAATTATGCGATGAAAATCTCTAACCATTGTTGGGAAAGGATGGGGACCCGCAACAGTTCCTAATAGGTAGTGAGTAGTTGAAACATTAGTTACCCAATCACGCATCGCTTCATTAATTGCATCTTTTAGAGTTCTAGAGCCAGTTGTAACTGGAACAACAGTTGCACCAAGTAACTTCATTCTGGCTACGTTTAGAGATTGGCGCTTAGTATCTTCCTCGCCCATATAAACCACACACTCAAGACCAAGCAGGGCTGCTGCAGTTGCTGAAGCAACGCCATGTTGTCCTGCGCCAGTTTCAGCAATTATTCGCTTCTTACCCATGCGTTTGGTGAGAAGTGCTTGACCAAGAACATTATTTATCTTATGGCTACCGGTGTGATTCAAATCTTCACGCTTTAAAAGAATTCTTGCATTTCCAGCATGCTCTGCAAATCTCTTAGCCTCAGTGATAATTGATGGCCGACCGGTATAGCTCTTATGTAGATGGTTTAGTTCTCTTTGAAATTCAGGATCTTTAGAAGCCGAGTTATGAGCTGCCTCTAATTCATCTAGCGCACCAATTAGTGCCTCTGGGACAAAGCGCCCACCATAGGGGCCAAAGTGGCCAACAAGTTCAATGCGCTCCATACCCTTTAGTCTACTTTCCCTTCAGAGTTTGCGACATTTAAGAATTCACGAACGCTAGCTGCGGGATTCTCTGATTTCACAAGAGCCTCCCCTACCAAGATCGCATCTGCTCCAGCGATTAAGGCGCCTCGCCCATCTATCGGTTCTGACATACCAGACTCTGCAATGCGAATAATTCCAGATGGAATCAGAGGCAGAAGCTTTGAGAAATTACTCTTTTCAATCTCTAGAGTTTTTAGGTTTCGCGCATTTACTCCAATTATTTTTGGGTCTATGGCAAGCGCTCGTTCAAGTTCCTCTTGATTGTGAACCTCTATAAGTGCTTGCATTCCAAGATCTATAACTAGCTGATAGAGCTGCCCAAGTGCTTCATCACTTAGCGCTGCAACAATTAGTAGGACTAGATCTGCCCCGTAGGCTCTTGATTCTCGAACTAAATAGTCATTAACTATAAAATCTTTTCGCAGCAGCGGGATTGAGACCTCTTCTCTAACTTTTGAAAAATCCTCTAGTGATCCACCAAAGCGTCTCTGCTCAGTCAATACGCTAATAACTGCTGCTCCACCCTCTTGATATTGTCTTGCTAGTTTTTCTGGAGATGGTATTTGAGCAAGAGAGCCCTTACTGGGGCTAGAGCGCTTAACTTCAGCAATAATTGAAAACTTCTCTCTGCTTAGAGCTGACAAAACATCAAGAGGCTTAGCAGCTAATGCCATCTTCTCCTCTAATTCAGAGTTAGATAGTTGGCGCCTTGCTTGATCTTCTAATACACCAGCGATAATCGAATCAAGAACACTAATCGCAACTAGCCCTCTTGCCTAATTGGTTCCAGTGAGTTTGCCGCTTCAATTGCTCCAAGGACTGCTGCAGCTTTATTTAAGCACTCTTCATATTCACTAACTGGATTTGAATCTGCAACTATTCCGGCCCCTGCTTGCACATATGCTTTCTTATCCTTTATCACTGCAGTTCTAATTGCAATACAGGTATCAAGATTTCCAGTGAAATCGATATATCCAATAGCGCCACCATAGATTCCTCGTCTCGATGGTTCTAACTCTTCAATTATCTCCATCGCTCTTGGCTTAGGCGCTCCTGAGAGTGTGCCTGCGGGAAAGACTGCATATAAAGCTTCTACAGATGTTTTAGAGCTATCCAGCTGGCCAATAACAGTTGAGACAATATGCATGACATGGGAATATCTCTCAATCTGCATGAACTCAACAACGTTAACACTGCCAGGTGCGCAGACTCTTCCCAAATCATTTCTTCCAAGATCTACTAGCATTAAATGCTCGGCTCGCTCTTTAGGATCTGCCAAGAGCTCCTCGCCTAGCCTTAAATCCTCTTCTTGGTTTGTAGAGCGCTTACGAGTTCCGGCAATGGGATGAACCATTACTTCGCTGCCAGTTACTTTAACTAGCGCCTCTGGGCTTGAGCCAACAACGCTTAGACCATCTGCAAATCTGAAGTGATACATATATGGGCTGGGATTATGGAGCCTTAGCATTCGATATGCATCAAGTGAGGATGCTTGGCAATCCATCGTAAATCTCTGAGATAAGACAACTTGAAAGGCCTCGCCCGATCTAATCTGCTCTTTTATGCTCTCAACATTTAAACAGTATTGCTCTTTACTAAAATTGGCAGTAAAAGAAGGTGGGCTCTTCTTCGCTATTTTGGAGATATTGCTATCTAACTTATTTAGAAGCGATTCCTGCATTTGATCTAATCTATCTATTGCTGACTGATAGGCCTGATCTACTCGCTCATCTGAACCATCCCAATTGATGGCATTAGCTATGAGAATTACAGTTCCTTGGAGGTGATCATAGACAGCTAAATCTGTAGTCAACATGAAAGCAATTTCTGGAAGCTTTAACTCATCTACTCCTAGAGTTGGAAGTTTCTCAAGCCTTCGCACCGCGTCATATCCCATATAACCAACTAAGCCACCTGTTAGTGGAGGCAGATTCTCTATCTTTGGCGAACGAAGATGTTTAGAGGCAATCATTAACGCCTCTAAGGGATCAATTCCACTTGGCGCACCTGCCGGCATACTTCCAAGCCAATGGGCAACTCCATTTTTCTCTGTAAGGGTTGCTTCGCTTCTTACGCCAATAAATGAGTATCTAGACCATGCTCCACCATGTTCTGCTGACTCTAGAAGAAATGTATTTTCGCGCTCTTGAGCTAACTTTGAATAGAGAGTTATTGGAGTTTCATTATCTGCAAGCAGTAGTTGGGAAACGGGGATAACGTTATATTCCTTCGCATAAGAGCGAAATTGTTCAAGGCTCATTCGCTCCATTTAATTACCTTCAGCACATTTGGCTGATTTAATTAGAATCAAACTAATTGATTCGTTCGCTCCAACCGATCTCATAGCGTTCATTTTGCTGCTATCTGTAGAGCTTGTCCAATTGTGAAATTCTGAGAATACAAAGCTTTACCAATAATTGCTCCTTCTAACCCTATCTCTGTTAGTTCCCGAAGATGTTGGATGTCACTTAACTGCGAGACTCCCCCAGAGGCAATTACTGGTTGATCCGTTACTGCGCAGACTGATTTAATTAGATCAAAGTTTGGCCCCTGAAGCGTTCCATCCCTACTAACATCTGTTAACACATACCTAGAAGAACCGTAGCTATCCAATAACCGCAGAAGATCGAATAATTCTCCAACTTCTTGGCTATCACCTCGCGCCGTCAAAATGTTTTCTCTAACATCAAGCCCTACTGCAATCTTCGCACCAAAACGTTTGATCACAGATTCACACCAGGCCAGATCCTGGAGAGCTGATGTAGACAAATTGATTCGGTGGCAACCTGTCGCAAGTGCCCGCTCCAAAGATTCTTCATCCCGAATTCCACCGGATAACTGAATTTTTACATCTAATTTGCCAACAACTTCTATTAAAAGATCGTAATTGGACCCCGTTCGAAAAGCTGCATCCAAATCAACTAAGTGAATCCACTCTGCTCCAGCGCTTTGAAATTCAAGTGCTACATCTAGAGCAGATCCGTATTTACTCTGCTGATCCAGATCGCCTTGAATCAAACGAACTGCCTCGCCAGAACGGATATCAACGGCAGGCAGTAGCTCCAATTTATTCATTCGCACAATTCTAAGTGCACTGCCACTTATCGTGCGGAGGGTTATCTCCGCTTAAACTAAACAATCTGGGCCGAGAATTGACTTGAGGTCTGCACTCAGGCTTGGTGAGGCTGTTATTTTTAATCCATCATCTAGCTTAAGGATGGTGTTCTTTACGCCACCCTCAATTTTCAGATGAACTTCTCTTGTTCCAGGATGGGAACGCAATATCTCCTTCATTCGATCAACAACAGGAGGTGTGCATCGCTCGGCTTCAAGTTTGATTACAAAGGGTCCAATCGGTGCTTGATTAATGTCAGCAAGACTTAATTCTAGAGCGGTAATTTGCGGCGTCTCTTCACGTTTATCAATTTTTCCGCGAATAATTACGATGCGATCTTCAATTAGATTTAGAGCATGGGTTTGATAGGTAGATGAGAAGAAGCGCACATCAATCGCGCCTTCAAGATCTTCAACTGTAACAATCGCCCAGGATTGACCTTGCCTGCTCACTTTTCGCTGAACCGCTGTGATTAACCCAGCGATGGTAATAATCTGCTCGTGAACTACCCCTTCATCTAAAATCTGACTAATTGTTGTATCAGTTGCGCTCCTTAATACATGCTCCACTCCAAGAAGTGGATGATCTGAAACATAGAGGCCCAGCATTTCTCTCTCATAGGCAAGTAGAAGGGCCTTCTCCCACTCTTGATCACTAACTTCCAGCGCTAGAGATGCGATGCCATTAGCGCTAATTTCATTTGCCCCACCGAATAAATCAAATTGACCAATAGCCTGGGCACGTTTTTCTTCTAATACTGAATCAATGGCTTCAAGATAAATACTCATAAGCCCCTTACGAGAGTGGCCAAGGGAGTCAAAGGCCCCAGCTTTAATTAGGGACTCTATCGTTTTTTTATTACAGACCGTTTGATCAACTTTGGCTAGAAAATCACTAAAGGAGGTGTACTTACCTTTCTCGTTTCGATTTTTGACAATCGATGCGACAACATTTTCCCCAATGTTTCTAATGGCAGTAAGACCAAATCGAATGTCATTACCGCCTGGGGTGTACTCCGCATTTGAGAAATTAACATCAGGAGGCAGAACCTTAATTCCCATTCGGCGAGATTCATTTAAGTAAAGCGCTGACTTATCTTTATCATCCCTGACGCTAGTAAGTAGCGCTGCCATGTACTCAGTTGGATAATTCGCCTTTAGATAGGCGGTCCAGAATGAGAGAACGCCATAGCCTGCGCTATGTGCTCGATTAAAGGCGTAATCAGAGAATGGAATAAGCGTCTTCCATAGCTCTTCGATAGCAATACTTGAGAATCCATTGTTACGCATGCCCTCTTCGAAGTGAACATACTCTTTATCAAGAATCTCTTTATTCTTCTTGCCCATAGCTTTACGTAGTAAATCTGCTCGACCTAGAGAGAAACCAGCAAGTTTCTGTGCAATTGCCATAACTTGTTCTTGATAAACAATAAGTCCATAGGTATCTGCCAGAATCTCATCAAGTGCTGCACTTAACTCAGGATGAATCGGTTCAATTCTCTTACGTTTATTCTTGCGATCTGCATAATCATTATGAGCATTAACTCCCATAGGGCCAGGGCGATATAGGGCGATAACAGCTGAAATATCTTCAAATGAATCTGGGGCCATTGATCTAAGTAGAGCTCGAATTGGAGCGCTATCTAATTGGAATACTCCTAGAGTCTCACCTCTTGAGAGTAATTCGAATGTCTTTTTATCTGAAAGTTCTAAAGACTCTAGAACAATTGTCTTTGCCTGGTTGCTCTTGATATTTTCTAGACAATCATCTAGAACTGAGAGATTACGAAGTCCGAGAAAGTCCATCTTTAATAGCCCTGTTGCTTCGCATGCGCCCATATCAAATTGAGTAATAATTGATCCATCAGCCTCTCTTCGATGGATCGGAATGACATCTATCAAAGGCTCTCTACTAAGAATCACCCCGGCAGCATGAACTGACCATTGTCGCTTGAGTCCTTCAAGTCCCTTGGCCATATCAACGATAGTTTTGGAATCAGGATCGCTCTCATAGATATTTCTAAATTCTTGTGCTTCGCCAAAGCGCTCATTTTCTTTATCAAATACCCCTTGAAGTGAAATATCTTTACCCATAATCGAAGGAGGTAGAGCCTTAGTTAATCGCTCACCTAGCGCATATGGATAGCCTAAAACTCTGGCAGCATCTTTAATAGCAGCTTTAGATTTAATAGTTCCATAGGTAATAATCTGAGCAACTCGATCATCGCCATATTTATTGGTGGCATATCTGATCATCTCTGAGCGTCTACGCTCATCAAAGTCCAAGTCAATATCAGGCATCGATATGCGGTCTGGATTTAAGAAACGCTCAAAGAGCAATCCATGTTTAATTGGATCAAGTCCGGTAATTCCTAAAGAGTATGAAACAAGAGATCCAGCGGCAGAGCCTCTCCCAGGACCAACACGAATTCCCTCTCTCTTGGCTTGAGCTACAAGGTCTGCAACAACTAAGAAGTAACCTGCAAATCCCATTTTGGTCATAACATCTAATTCAAAATGAAGTCGCGCCTGATACTGAGGTGCAATCTCATCCATACTCTTTGCGCCAAATTTCTCTAATAAGCCTCGTTCGCCTTCTTTAATTAGCCAAGAGTTCTCACTCTCGCCTTCAGGAACTGCAAATTGAGGGAGCAAATTTTCATTCTCGCGCATCGTTATATTGCAGCGCTCGGCGATTGCAAGAGTGTTATCGCAGGCAATTTCAAGGTCTTTAAAGATACGGCGCATCGTTGCTGCATCTTTGAGGTAATACTCTTTACCTTCAAATTTAAATCTCTTTGGATCAGCCAGAGTTGTTCCTGATTGAATACAGAGAAGTGCTTCGTGATGTTTAGCATCATCGGCATAGGTGTAGTGAAGATCGTTTGTTGCAACGAGTGGAAGCCCTAGTTCTTTTGAGAGCTTTATCAAATCATCTTTAACACGTCTTTCAATTTCAATGTCATGATCCATAATTTCAACAAAGTAATTATCTGCTCCAAAAATATCGCGGTAATTTGCTGCAGCCGCCCGGGCTTCGTTATATGCCCCCATTCTGATGCGAGTTTGAATCTCTCCAGCCGCACAACCTGTTGTTGCAATTAGTCCTTGGCCATATTGCGAGAGCAACTCGCGATCCATTCTTGGTTTGTAGTAAAAACCTTCTAGCGATGCAAGGGAAGAAAGGCGAAATAAATTAGCAAGGCCAACATTATTTTCAGCCCAGAGCGTCATATGGGTATAGGCCCCACCTCCTGAGACATCATCTTCTCCGCCCTCAGCCCACTTGACTCGCTTTTTTTCAAACCTTGACTCTGGAGCTACATAGGCCTCTATTCCAATGATGGGTTTAACCCCTGCGCTCTTCATAGTTTTATAGAAATCAAAAGCGCCAAAAACATTTCCATGATCAGTCATAGCGATTGCGCCATCGCCAGAGCGGGCTACTTCCTCAGCTAATTTCTCAACGCGAGCTGCTCCATCGAGCATCGAATACTCAGTATGGACATGTAGATGGACAAAACCCTGGCTCACGGTCGGGCAGATTACTCTCTTGCTCTCACTTGACGGCAAGCAACGCAAGGGCGCGCGTTAGATCATCAGGCAGTGGGGCATTTAGGGTGATTCGCTCATCACTTGAGGGTTGATTAAAAGATAGCTCCATTGCGTGTAGCCAAGGTCTCTTTAGCTCTAGGCGTGCAGCAAGGACAGGATCTCCTCCATAGGCAAGGTCGCCAACTAAAGGATGGCGCAGGGCATTGAAATGAACTCGAATCTGGTGAGTTCTTCCAGTTTCTAAAACTACTTTTAACAGAGATGCTCCTTGGTAATACTCAATTAATTCATAGTGGGTAATGCTCGCCTTGCCATCGGCAACGACAGCAAAACGATAATCCTCTCTTGGGTGGCGACCAATTGGAGCATCAATACTTCCCTCAACTGGATCAATGTGTCCCTGAATTAGAGTGCGATAAACCTTTTCGATACTGCGATTTCTAAATTGATTCTTCATAGAGATGTAGGAGCGTTCATGCTTTGCCAAGAGCATTAGCCCAGAAGTTCCGGCATCTAGGCGCTGCACAATTCCCTGACGCTCCTGGGGGCCAGTTGTTGAGATTCGATATCCCCTGGCAAGAAGTGCGCCGACAACAGTTGGGCCCATCCAGCCTGGACTTGCATGCGCAGCGCAACCTACTGGTTTATTAACTACGACAACATCATCATCGTCATAAACAATTTCAAGAGTATCAATTGGGGTTTCTTTTAACTCCAGTGGGTCATAGATAGCTGGCATTAAGACGGTTAATCGATCTCCCGCGCTAACCCGATCTGATTTTGAAAGTGGTTTCTTTCCCTGCAAAACATCTCCAGCATTTAGTAGGTCAGCCACAACACTTCTTGATAGCTCTAAAACTTTTGCTAAAGCTGTATCAACTCTCTGGCCATCTTGAGCTTGATCTATCTGAATCGCTCGCTTCTCGCGCTCCATTAAATAACCTTCTTATATGGCTCAATATTTCGAATTGCTAGAAGGCTCATTAAAATCGCTGAAGTAACAATCGCTGAATCAGCAATGTTAAATACTGGCCAATTAGGTAGCTCTATCCAATCAATAACTTCGCCCCTCCATGGCCCCGGCGGCCTAAAGGCTCGATCCATCAAATTTCCAAGAACTCCGCCAAGTAGTAGGCCTAAGGCAATTGCCCAAGACCCATTGGTAACTCTGCCAATGAAATAGAGAATGAAGGCAGCTACACAGAGTTTTAAAGAGCTCAGAATTAAGGTGGCATCAGCAATTAAATTAAAAGCAGCACCTGGATTTGTAGCAAAAGTTAACTGAAGAAAATCTCCAATGAGCTTTACTGGCTCTCGGTATTGAAGATAGGAGAGAGCCCAATTCTTACTAATTAGGTCGAGTGCAAAAATTACTACTGTAATTGCTATAAAGAGTCGTCGCGCGCGATTAGCACCCGACGACCTTATCGGCGCTCTTCCTTCTGTTTGCATAACATGCAAAGAGTGGCCCGAGGGAAAACTTGGAGACGGGCTTTTCCAATCGCACTTTCACAATCCTCACATCGCCCATAAGTTTTGGTTTCAATTCGCTCTAACGCTCTCTCAGTCTGAAGAACCATATCTCTGGCGTTATAGACCAGCGATATCTCATGTTCGCGTTCAAATGTCTTGGCGCCAGCATCAGCTTGATCATCGCCAGCCCCAACTCCTGAAGCTTCAATTAGATCATCCATTTCACTTTCAATTGCTGCAAGTTCTTTTTGCAGCCTTGCTAAATCTTTCGAAAGTTCAGATTTAATCGCTTTCATCTCAGTAGCGCTCCAAGATTCTTCGCCATCTAGAACAAAGGGAGACGGTGCTGCTTTCACTGGCTTTAGCGCTGGAGCTTTCTTGCCTAACTTTGGAGTTCTAATTGGTGGTGGCATTACTAAACGTTTTTCTGGAACAACTACAAGATCACTTGCCTCTATCTCTGGTTTATAAACTGAAATTGTTGTTGCTCCGCCTTTTGCAGTGCTGCTGGTAAGCGCGGTCTTATGCGCACCCTTCATAATCTGGGCAGGGGCTTTCTTTAAAGGCGCTTTCTTAGCAAGAGTTGGGCGAACTGGCGCTTTCTTTACTGGCGCTTTTTTCGCGGGAGCTTTCTTAGCTGCAATTTTTTTTACTGGAGCTTTTTTTGCCTTTGGCTTAACGCTCTTGGCCTTAGGTTTTGCCTTGGCTGGGCTAGATTTCTTCTTAAACTTCGCAACCGCTGAGCGGACTTTCTTTTTTAATGCCACAACGGCGAAGGCTAAAGGTTTATTGATTTAAATGCCACTCGCCCCGCTATAGGCTAGAATGAGCGCGCTTACATCAGTTATCGCGATGACCAGGCAATCACCTGTGAGCGAGTTGGAAGAAGTGAGTTAATAGCTCATCTAGAACCAACAGTAAGTTTTTTTTAAAAAAGCGGCAGCAGAAAGCTGCAAGGTGGGTGGTACCGCGGTCGCAAGATCGCCCCTCCAAGAGATCGAAGAGCGTTTTATTCGAATTTCGAGGGGGTTTTTCAGTGGCAAGTAATTCGCCTTATCTCCCGCTATCTGCCTCAATCGATCTTCCAAAAGTAGAACATGAAGTTTTAGATTTCTGGCAAACCCAAGATATTTTCCATAGCAGCGTCCAAATGCGCCAAGGTGGTCAGAGCTGGACTTTTTATGAAGGGCCGCCAACTGCAAATGGGCTGCCAGGAACTCACCATATTGAAGCTAGAGTTTTTAAGGATGTATTTCCTCGCTATCAAACCATGAAAGGTAAATATGTAATCCGTAAAGCAGGTTGGGATTGCCATGGCCTTCCGGTTGAGATTGCAGTTGAGAAAGAGTTAGGATTTTCTGGCAAAGGCGATATCGAAAAATTTGGAATTGCTGCCTTTAATGAAAAGTGTCGTCAATCGGTGCAGAGACATGTGGGCGCATTTACTGAGATGACTGAGCGAATGGGTTTCTGGGTTGATTTTGATCAGGCCTATTGGACTATGTCTAATGAATATATTGAAAGCGTATGGTGGTCACTTGCTCAGATTCATAGTAAAGGTCTATTAGTTCAGGATTATCGCGTAGCTCCATATTGCCCAAGATGTGGCACCGGTCTATCAGATCATGAGCTAGCTCAAGGCTATGAGAGCGTGACTGACCCAAGTGTTTATCTCCGCTTTCCAATCACAGATGGAGAGCTAAAAGAACTTGGCGCATCCCTTCTAGTTTGGACCACAACGCCTTGGACCTTGGTATCAAATACTGCAATTGCAGTAAACCCAGATGTTGATTACTTGGTAGTTAGAACAAAAGCTGATCCTGAAAAAGAAGTTATCTCTGAAGTATTAGTAATAGCAAAGAATTTAGTTGAGCTCTTAGGCAGTGGCTATGAAATTCTAAGAGAGTTGAAGGGAAGTCAATTAGAGAAGATTAAATATCAACCTCCCTTTAACTTTATCGATATTCCTGATGCTCACTATGTGGTTCTGGCAGATTATGTAACCACCGAAGATGGAACTGGATTAGTCCATCAAGCCCCAGCCTTTGGCGCAGATGACTTGCAAACCTGCCGCAAATATGGCCTGCCAGTTGTAAATCCAATTGCTCCAAATGGTGAATTTGAAGCAGGCATTGCAACAGTTGGAGGAATGTTCTTTAAGCAAGCAGATAAGGTCTTAATTAAAGAGCTAAAGAAATCTGGAGCGCTTTATAAACACCAACAATATGAGCACTCCTATCCACATTGCTGGAGATGTCACACTCCCCTTATCTATTACGCTCAACCTTCTTGGTATATCAGAACCACAAAAATCAAAGATGCTTTACTTCGAGAAAATGCTGCTACCGATTGGCATCCAGAGACCATCAAAAATGGTCGTTATGGCGATTGGCTAAATAACAATATCGATTGGGCACTCTCGCGAAATCGCTATTGGGGCACTCCCCTTCCAATTTGGAGATGCGAGAATAAACATGAGGAAGCCTTTGCCTCAAAGGCCCAACTGCAGAGCCGTTATGGCAAAGATTTAACTGATCTTGAACTCCATCGCCCCTTTGTTGATGAGATTGTATTTAGCTGTCTTAGCTGTTCATCGCAGATGGTGCGAACCCCAGAAGTTATTGACTGTTGGTATGACTCAGGTGCTATGCCCTTTGCGCAATGGGGCTATCCCCATAAGCAAGGTTCAGAGGAGAAGTTCAAAGAGGCTTATCCAGCTGACTTTATCTGCGAAGCAATTGATCAAACCCGTGGCTGGTTCTATACCTTGATGGCAATTGGCACTTTAGTATTTGATAAATCTTCATATAAAACCGTGCTCTGCCTTGGCCACATCTTGGATAAAGATGGACGAAAGATGAGTAAGCATCTAGGAAATGTATTAGAGCCAATGGCTCTTATGGATAAGCATGGCGCAGATGCAGTGCGTTGGTACATGCTCGCTGCTGGTTCTCCCTGGAGCGCTAGACGAGTTGGCCACGATGCAATCTCTGAGGTAGTTAGAAAGACTCTACTTACCTATTGGAACACAGTTTCATTTCTAACTCTCTACGCCTCAGCTGCCAACTACTCGCCCTCCCCCATTACTAAAACTAGCGAGCTCTCAACGATGGATCGTTGGATTTTGAGTGAATTAAATCAATTAATTGCAACAGTAGATCAAGCTCTAAGCGATTTTGATTCACAGTTAGCTGGATCTGCCCTTGCCACATTTATCGATGACTTATCAAATTGGTATGTAAGAAGATCAAGAAGAAGATTCTGGGATGGCGATAGCGCAGCTCTTTCAACGCTGCATCATTGCCTTAAAAATGTTACGTTACTTATGGCTCCAATGGTTCCATTTATTACCGAACATGTCTGGCAAAAATTGATTCGCATCGTTGAAAAAGATGGCCCTATCTCGGTTCATCTAGCCGATTTTCCAATTAGTGATACTTCAGTAATTGATAAGGAGCTATCAAAATCAGTAGCTCTGACTAGAAGATTGGTCGAGCTCGGGCGAGCATCAAGAGCGCAATCAGGAGTAAAGATTCGCCAGCCACTATCACGGGCGCTAATTGCTGCCCCTGGTTGGAAGTTGCTATCTAATGAATTACGTGAACAGATCTCAGATGAGTTAAATGTTGAGTCACTAGATGATCTGGCAAGTGCTGGAGCAGATCTAGTAGATATCTCAATTAAAGCTAACTTCAGATCCCTTGGAGCAAAATTTGGTGGTGATGTTCAAGAGATATCAAAGGCCATTACTGCAACAAATGCCCAAGAATTAGTCAGCCAAGTAAGAAGTGATGGCAAATCTCAAATCACCTATGGTTTGAAATCTGTAGAAATTACTGAAGATGATCTGGTAATTACTGAGACTCCAAGAACTGGATGGGCCGTTGCCTCTCACTCTGGAGAGAGCGTTGCTCTTGATTTAAACCTAACAGGTGAGTTGATTGCAAAAGGCATTGTCAGGGAGGCGATTCGAGCCATTCAAGATGAGAGAAAAGCATCAGGCTTTGATGTTAGTGATCGCATCCATGTTAAGTGGAACTCTGATGAACAGTCTTCAGAGGCAATAGAAGGTGGAGCTGCTTGGATAAGCGAGGAAGTACTTGCTCTCTCATTTGAGCGAGATTTAAATCTAAAACCAGGTGAGCAAGAGCTTGGTCTTAACCTCAAGCTCAATAAGGCCTAGAACTTACTTCTAATCTGCCAGAGATCAGGAAAAATTGGGTTAAATAGAGTTGAAGCAAGATAAGTCGCGCCACTTGAACCACCGGTTCCGCTCTTATGTCCAATAGTTCTCTCCACCATTTTTACATGGCGATAACGCCACTCTTGCAAGCCTTCATCGATATCAACTAAGCGCTCGCAGATTAGAGATCCTTCGGGATCTTTTCTATGAAGGTCAAGGAGAGCCTCTTGAACACTCTCCTCTGGTTGATAGGCCAAGGTGAAATCGCGATTAAGGATTTCTTTTGCAATCTTAAATCCTCTGCTATCTACATACTTAAGTGCGCTATCCCATAGAGATGGCGAACTCATCAAATCCTCAACGCGCTTCTTATCTGCAGGCAGTAAATGCGCTGCGGCCTTTTGATCACGTCTTCCAAGAATTGCTTCAATTTGGCGAAACTGCGCCGATTGAAAACCGCTGGAGGCTCCAAGGCGATCACGGAAAGAATTGAACTGCAGCGGGGTCATCGTCTCAAGAATGTCGATCTGGGCAACGCAGATTTTCATAATAGTTCTAATTCGACCCAGAATTGATAGCGAGTAGTGAGTATCTCCTGATTCAAGACTTTTCTGGGCAGCGAGAAATTCATGGATCAATTCCTTAAACCAAAGTTCGTAGGTTTGATGGATAACAATAAAGAGAAGCTCATCATGTTCTGGGCCCTCTGAGAGAGGCTGTTGGAGCTCTAGAAGTTCATCAACTTTTAAGTATGAGTTATAGGTAAGGGCAGCATCATTGTTTTGACTCATGTGACTCGGACCTGACCATCATCAATTTTTTCATATTGACGGGTGCTTACTAGATCTCTAATTCTTTGAAATCCATCATAAATTTCTACATAGGAGTTAACTAGAGGAGAGATGGCAACTCTGATCGAGTTTGGAGCGCGATAATCAGGAATGACATTGGCATATTTTCGCAGCGCAATAGCTATCTTGCTTGCCTCTGGATGGCAGAGAGAGATATGACCCCCACGATTACCTGCGCCTCTTGGCGTATTTAACGTAAATCCGAGAGGTGATAACCATTTGTCGAAGAGCTCAATCATCATTTGAGTTCCTTGGCCAGCTTTTCCTTCAATCCTTGAGATTCCAGCCTCTTCAATCATTTCAAATGCACTTTTAATACAGCGCAGACCCATTAGCGAAGGGCTTGCTATTTGAAAACCTCTAATCCCCTCAACCTTTTCAAAATTATCACCCATAGCAAATTGATCGCGTTGGGCAAACCATCCTTGTATTGGAACTTGTAGCTCTCTTTGAATATCTTTTGAAACATATAACCAGGCTGGAGCGCCAGGGCCTGAGTTTCCATATTTATATGTACATCCAACTGCAAGATCTACACCATTCTTATCAAAATCAAGAACTACAGATCCCACTGCGTGAGCTGCATCCCAGAGCATTAATGCGCCATAACTCTTTACTAATTCAGTAAGAGCCTTTATATCCTGCCTCGCCCCCGATCTATATTGCACAACTTGAAGTGAAACTAGGGCCACATCATCTGATAAGTAAGTTTTAAGTAGCTCTGGAGTTATCAACTCATTCTCGCTAATAGCGCCATCTTCATTATCAATAGTGATTAGATTTAAACCTAGGCTCTTGGCAATTCCTTGCATGATGTAGCGATCAGTTGGGAAATTAGCTGCATCAATAATTATGGTTTTTCTACCCGGTCTTGCCTTAATGGCCGCTAGCGCTAATTGATAGAGATTTACTGAAGTTGTATCGCAGGCTAATACCTGTCCTGCCCCTGCTCCAAGTGCGCTTCTGCCAATCAGATCTCCAACTCTTTGAGCTTCATCAATCCAATCCTCCCAACCTGTAACAACTTTTGGCCCCCACTCTTGGGTTAGAAAGTCGCTAATGGCTTTGACTGTGGCATGAGGCAGGCGACCTAGAGAATTGCCATCTAGATAACAAGTATTAGGGTCAGTAATTACAAATTGATTTCGATATTTACCTAACTCATCTTGAGCATCTAATGCTTGGGCTTGGCTGCGTTCCATAACCTTGAGTCTAGGTCAGGAGTTAGGTTCTTGAGAAGTTTCCCTTTAAAAGAGAAGTTTTATCGAATAAAAGCAATAAGAATTTGTGTTCCAAAGAAGAGAACAATAAATGAGAGATCAAGTGCCACAGGTCCCATTCGAAGCGGCGGGATGAACCTGCGAATAAAACCGAGCGGCTTATCAGTGATCATGTAGATAATTTCAGCAACTGGAAGAATGATTCCCGCTGGACGCCAGCCCGGACGAAACATTCTTACATAATCAAGAATTAGACGAGCAAATAGGGCAAAGAGGAAAAGGTTTAGCGCAAGGACAATCCAGCTGCTGATATTTATCACAGCGGTTTTAAATCAACTCTGGTTAAAGAGGCTCGCGTTAGCTGCTGCCGTCTTATCCTCTGAACTGACCATCACATTTGGTGGCGAGAGAAGAAAGACCTTCGAGGTTACGCGCTCAATAGTTCCAGCATGACCAAAAACTAAACCAGATGCAAAGTCAACTAATCTCTTGCGCTCTGACTCTTCCATATCGCTAAGGTTCATAATTACTGGATTTCCCTCACGGTAATACTCGCCAATTGCTCGAGCCTCACTATAAAACCGTGGAGTAATAGTCACGATGCGATCAATTGGAGCAGCATCTGTGCTCTTTGAAAGAGTTGGCATAGAGGAAGCAACAGTTAGTGATTTGCTCTCACGCTTTACTGGGGCCACCCTGCTTCTTGGTGATGCAACTTCGCTAGATACGTCATCTTCGGTTAGACCGAGATAGTTGGTCATTTTTCTCAAGGCATTAGACATACCGAAATTTTACTCGCCTATCTATCTCTGTCCGAGGATTGAGCTACCAAGCCTGATATGTGTCGCGCCATATTCCATCGCAATCTGATAATCCCCACTCATTCCCGATGAGATAAAGCCAGCTCCTGGAGCCATTTTCAATAGTTCTTCCTTCAAATTCCTAAGGGTCTCAAAGCCTGGCCTGGGATCTTTATTTAAAGGAGCAACCCCCATAACTCCAACAATTTCTACTCCAGAAAGCCCTAGAAGGCTCTTGGCAAAGGCTATAAATTGCGCTGGTTTTATCCCACTTCGATTACTTTCTTGGTTGGCTATCTCATCTGGATCCAAATTCACTTGAATAAAGCAGCTCTGTTTCTTGCCCATTTCAAGGGCTAGCTCTGAGATCTTAGATGCGTGGCGAAGCTCATCAAGTGAGTGGATATAGCTCGCTACTGAAACTATCGCTCTTAATTTATTGCTCTGCAGAGTTCCTTGAAAATGCCAATTAATATCCTTAGGCAGAGCCTCTGCCTTTAGGCTTAATTCATTCTCTCGATTCTCTCCAAATTGACGCTCGCCTAGAGAATAGAGAATCTCCAGATCGCTAATTGGGAAATTCTTAGTAACTGAGATTAATTCAACCCCTGGTTTTAGCTCGGCGCGAACTTTATTTAGAGCGCTCTCTATTTGGATCTGCCTAGCGCTCATCTAATAATCACCCCCGCCTGCCTTCCAGTTTTGTTATCA
>CAKZXY010000102.1 GCA_937883945.1 uncultured Clavibacter sp.
GGTAGCGAGATAATGAATTCAATGGTCTCCTATAAATTTGGCGGAGTTCATCAACATACCCCTGAGATTGAACAGACTCTTTCGGAACTCAATTCCAAAGACGTGAAAATTTCCTTTACTCCCATTTTGGCGCCGATGCCAAGAGGAATACTTGCAACCGTAACTTCCAAAACGACTCTTTCAGAAGATGCGATTCGTCAAAGCTATGAGGAGGCATATTTAAATGAACCATTTGTTCACTTACTTGCAAAGGGACAGCTTCCTGAAACATCTTCATTAACTGGATCTAATTCAGTTCAGATGCAGATTGCTGTTGATAGCCACACTTCTCGGTTGATTGTCTCTGTTGCCATTGATAATTTAGGAAAAGGGGCGGCAGGACAAGCGATACAGAATGCTAATTTAATTGCAGGCCTTAGCGAGATAACTGGATTATCAGCATTGGGTATAGGGCAATGACTCTAAAGAGTGAATATAGCCAGAGCCTTCCTAAGGGCTTTAGAGGAGCTGGAGTAAGCGCTGGTCTTAAGAGCTCTGGGGCAAAAGACCTAGCTCTAATTGTCAATGATGGCCCTGATTATTTTGCAAGCGCAGTCTTTACTACCAATCAAGTTGTAGCAGCTCCTGTTATCTGGAGCCGGCAAGTTCTCAAGGACAATCAAGTTTCTGCAGTCTTGCTAAATAGCGGTGGAGCAAATGCAGCCACTGGAGCAGATGGCTTTGCCGATACACATAAGTCAGCAGAGCAGGTGGCTAGTTTGCTATCGATTTCATCCTCTGATGTCGCTATCTGTTCTACTGGATTAATAGGCGTAAGGCTTGATATGGAGAAATTGCTTTCAGGGCTGAAAAGTGCCCATTCTTCTTTGAGCAGTAATTCAACCGAAGATCTTGCAAGAGCAATTATGACTACTGATTCAAAACCAAAGATCGCTAGCTATGAGAGTGCAGGTGTGAGTTTTACAGGGATTGCCAAGGGAGCCGGGATGCTTGCTCCATCTCTTGCCACCATGCTCTCTGTGATTATGACTGATGCAAAGGTTGATAAAGCTCTGGCAGATGAGATCTTTTCAAGAGTCTGCGATAAAACCTTTAATCGAATTGATTCAGATGGATGCACATCAACTAATGACACTGTTCTCTTCCTCTCATCTGCCGCCTCAGGAGTTGAGGTATCAAATGAGCAGCTTGAGGAGGCGCTATCTGCTCTTGCCTCAAGTCTTTCAAATCAGCTAATTGCTGATGCGGAAGGACACTCAAAGATCATTTCGATTACCACAATAAATGCAAAGAGCGAGAGAGATGCTGTTGAGGTGGGAAGAGCATGTGCAAGAAATAACCTTCTTAAGTGCGCACTTGGAGGAGAAGATCCCAATTGGGGTCGAGTTTTAGCAGCGATCGGAACAACCAATGCGGTAATTGATCCTCTCAATATTGATGTTGATCTAAACGGAGTAAAGGTTTGTAAATCAAGCTCGCCAGGGGAGGATAGATCCAAGGTAGTTATGAGTGGAGAGCGAATTGAAATTTTAATTGACTTAAAGGTTGGTAGCTCCTCGGCAACTATCTGGACCAATGATTTAACTGCCTCATATGTTCACGAGAATTCGGCTTACTCCACATGATCGTTATTAAATTTGGCGGCCATGCCATGGGGGAGCACTCCAGAAAATGGGCGAGCGAGATTGCTAGCCGCTTTAAATTGGGAGAGAGATTTGTAATTGTCCATGGCGGAGGACCGCAGATAGATAAGGAACTTGCAAGGCGTGGTATTGAAAAATCAAGCGTTAACGGCTTTCGCATCACAACTCCTGAAATTATGGAGGTCGTTGAATTTGTCTTAACCGGAAGTGTGCTGCGCTCTGTCGTTAGAGATTTAATCGCTGCTGGACTTCCAGCAGTTGGAATCACAGGAAGTGATAACCAATTACTAGAGGTTGAACTAAGAGATGAGGCCAAGTTTGGCCTGGTTGGAAAGATTAAGAGAGTAAATTCAAAGATTATTAATGATTTGCTTGATATGGGATATCTACCGGTTATCTCGCCAGTTGCCAATGACAGTTCAAGTAGAGCTCTTAATGTAAATGCCGATATTGCAGCAGGGGCAATTGCAGGTTCTCTTCGAGCAAGTGAGACTCTTTTTCTGACCGATGTTCCTGGGATCTATAGCGCATGGCCCGATCGCTCTTCCTTGATAACGCAGATCGCTATCTCAGATTTGAAGAAGATCTCATTTGAAGGTGGAATGGTTCCAAAGGTAGAGGCGGTAATTAACGCTATTGAATCTGGCGCATCATCTGCCAGAGTCATCGATGGCACATCACTGCCAGCATTTATTGATGCCTTAAGCGGCGATGGCGGAACGTTGGTAAAGCCATGAATAAGGGCAATAAAGATTCACTAAAGAAATGGAACTCTGTCATGCAGAGTAATTATGGAACTCCAAGCATCTCTCTTTCAAAGGGTAAAGGTATTGAAGTCTGGGATCTAGATGGAGTCAAATACTTAGATTTCTTGGGAGGTATTGCAACAAATCTTCTTGGTCATAACCATCCCGCCATAGTGGCAGCGGTCTCTAAGCAGATTAGGCAACTCAGCCATGTCAGTAACTTCTACGCACATCCTGTGGCGCTAGAGCTAGCTGAGAAACTTCAAGAGATGACTTTAGATAAGAGCGCAAGAGTTTTCTTCTGTAACTCAGGAGCTGAAGCAAATGAAGCGGCGATAAAGATTGCTCGCCTTCATCGCGGCAGAAGAATTGTTGCAGCAACTGGAGCATTTCATGGCAGAACTATGGGAGCACTTTCTCTAACTGGACAGAGTTCAAAGAGGGATGCTTTTAAACCATTACTTCCTGGGGTTAAGCATGTGAAATATGGCGACATCAAAGCTTTGAGAAGAGCTGTTAATAAGAGAACTTCGATGGTAATTCTTGAGCCCATTATGGGCGAGGCCGGGGTAGTAACTCCTCCAAGTGGATATCTAAAAGCAGCTAGGCAGATCTGTGATGCAAATGGGGCTCTTCTGGCAATAGATGCAGTGCAGACTGGAATGGGTAGATGCGGAAGTTGGTTTGGATATGAAGATGAAGGAGTAAAGCCAGATCTAATCACGATTGCAAAAGGTTTAGGGGGCGGACTTCCATTGGCCGCAATGATCACATTAGGAAAAACTTCTGATCTCTTTAAAGCTGGATCACATGGCAGCACCTTTGGTGGTAATCCAGTAGCAGCAGCAGCGGCTATTGCAGTTATTGATGAGATTGAGAAGAAGAAGTACCTAGCGCTAAATACTGTGAAAGGTGCGCTAATTAGAAATCTCATCTCACCAATTATTGGAGTTGAACAGGTACGTGGCAAAGGCTTACTTATAGGCATCTGCGTCAAGGAAAATAGAGCTAAGCAGATTGCAGCTGATATGCAATCTAGAGGTTTTCTAGTAAATGCCGCTAGCGATGAGGTAATCAGAATCGCACCAGCTTATGTAGTTAGTGAAAGACAGATTATGTCCTTTGTCTCTGCTTTTAATTCCAGTTGTGAGGAGATATATCGTGGCTAAACGGGGAACTCTCTCATCAAATGCAAGGAGAGCGCTTGTAGTTAATTTTGTTAACCAAGGTCTGGTTCACTCCCAAAGTGATTTAGTTGAACTTTTAGCCGATGAAGGCATTGAAGTGACGCAAGCAACTGCTAGTCGCGACCTAGATGATGTTGGAGCGGTTAGGGGTAAAGATGCATCTGGGATTATGCGTTATCAATTTCTAGAATCAAGTGTGGAACCACTGGCTAGGATGGCCCGGGTTTCAGATCAACTTCTATTAAGTATCACCGCTAGTGGAAATATCGTGGTGATAAAAACTCCACCCGGGGGAGCGCAACTACTAGCTAGCGCCCTAGATCGCGCTTCGGAGAGTTCTGATCTTTCAAATGCAATAGGAACTATCGCAGGAGATGACACAGTTCTAGTTATTTCACGAAACGCAAGCGGCGGAAAGCTTCTTGCCGCCCAACTTCGTGATTACATTGCCACTGAGTTTTCAAGTAACTCTCGAAAAACAGGCAAGTCAAAGAAGGCGAGAAGGTAATGGCGCTCTGGGGCGGCAGGTTCTCAAAAGGGGCTGGAGAGGCGATGTTTGCGCTCTCAAGAAGTGTTCACTTTGATTGGCGCCTTGCATCTTATGATTTGAGAAGTTCGCTAGCTCACCTTAACTCTCTAGAGGCAAGCGCCATAATAGATAAAGCTCTTGCGGGAAAAATTCGAAGTGCAATTAAAGAGCTGCAGAGTGAAGTAGCTAGTGGCAAATTTGCTCCGATTGCTAGCGATGAAGATGTTCATTCTGCCCTTGAGCGAGGTCTTACTGAAAAACTTGGCGCAGAAGGTGGAGCAATTAGAGCTGGACGATCTAGAAATGATCAGGTAGCTACCGATTTTCGTCTCTACCTCATTGATCACATGATTGAAATTGCGTTAGAAACTCTAAAGCTAAGTAGCGCTATCACCGATCTAGCAGGTGGTTATGTAAACGATGTAGCACCTGGTTTTACCCATCTCCAACATGCTCAACCAGTTTCATTTGGCCATGAATTGGCAAAACATGCACATAGTTTAAGTAGAGATATATCAAGAATTTCCAATTGGCTTGAGAGGAGCAACCTCTCGCCCCTTGGAGCGGGCGCGCTGGCTGGATCATCGCTTCCGCTAGATCCACAAACAAGCGCTAGAGAGCTTGGCTTTAGCGGAGTTATAGCCAATAGCATCGATGCAGTTAGCGATAGAGATTTCGTCGCAGAGGCTCTCTTTATTATCTCTCTTATCGGTATTCATCTCTCAAGAATCGGTGAGGAGTGGAGCCTTTATGCAAGTAGTGAGTTTGGCTGGGTTGAGTTAGATGATGCTTATGCAACTGGTTCTTCAATAATGCCGCAGAAAAAAAACCCAGATGCCGCAGAACTTGCAAGAGGAAAAGCTGGACGTTTTATTGGATCACTGACTGGGTTATTAACAGTTCTAAAAGGCCTACCCTTTGCCTATAACAGAGACTTGCAAGAAGATAAAGAGCTGACATTTGATGCGGTAGAAAATCTACTGCTATTGCTTCCTGCAATTACTGGAATGGTTGCAACTAGTAAGTTTGATAGAGAGAGAATGAGAGCAGCTGCGCCCCTTGGCTTCTCACTTGCTACCGAGATCGCCGATTTTCTGGTACTTAAAGGGGTTGCTTTTCCTATCGCTCATGATGCTGCGGGTAAGGCAGTAAGAAGATGTGAAGAGCTTGCAATTGAACTTGATCAATTAAGCGATTCGGATTTAAAGAACATTCATCCACTCCTAAGTGGCGAGGTTCGAAGCCGCCTCAATCTTGACTCAGCCCTTGCCGCTAGAGCTAGCGCTAGTGGAACTGCCCCTGAGAGCGTTAAGAAACAGATTGCTAATTTACGAGTGAAAATCTCTGCAGACGCTAGCGAATTTGCCGGCGAGCGGAAGAGATTTTCAGGCATGATGGACCAATGAGCAAAGCGCTTCTAGATGATTTAACTTGGCGCGGCTCTATCGCCCAGAGCACAGATAGAGCTGAGTTAGAGAAGTATCTATCTAGCCCTGGAGCAAGCCTCTATCTTGGATTTGATCCAACTGCTCCAAGTCTTCATATTGGAAATTTAGTAGCTCTAACCCTGCTTCGCCGGTTTCAATTAGCTGGTTATAAACCGATAGCACTTGTTGGGGGAGCCACAGGTTTAGTTGGAGATCCAAGTGGAAGAAGCGCTGAGAGAAGCTTAAATGAAGCTGATTTAGTTGCTGATTGGGTTGATCGAATCAGAAAGCAATTAGAGGGCTTTCTTGATTTCACAGGCAAGAATGCGGCGATTATGGCAAATAACCTTGATTGGACAGCGCCAGTTTCGGCAATTGAATTCTTAAGAGATATTGGAAAGCACTTTAGCGTCAACCAGATGCTGGCTAAGGATTCAGTGGCCTCTCGCCTTGAATCAGGCGGCATTTCTTATACTGAATTTTCTTATCAGGTTATGCAGGCCTTTGATTATCTTGAGCTTTTCAGAAGGCATAATTGCGCGCTTCAAATTGGCGGTAGCGATCAATGGGGAAACATTGTCGCAGGCGTTGATTTGATTCGTCGCGTTGAGGCAAAGAGCGCACACGCCCTCACTATTCCACTTCTTGCAAAAGCTGATGGAACAAAGTTTGGCAAGACTGCAGAGGGAGCAATCTGGCTAGAT
Source organism: uncultured Clavibacter sp. (assembly GCA_937883945.1). Taxonomy (GTDB): domain Bacteria; phylum Actinomycetota; class Actinomycetes; order Nanopelagicales; family Nanopelagicaceae; genus MAG-120802. The sequence goes on from CAKZXY010000102.1 coordinate 6,237, forward strand.
CCAACTATGACCTCTGCCTATGCGCTATTCCAATTTTTCCTAAATTCTGATGATAGAGATGTTGAACAATTATTGAAAACATTTTCTTTCAAATCTCGCAGTGAGCTAGAGGCGCTCTTTGAATCACTTAAGACAAATCCTGGAGCAAGAGAGGCGCATCGAGAACTTGCAAGAGAGGTAACAACTCTTCTTCATGGCGCTGATCAAGCGCAAAAAGTAGAAGCTGCAGCAAAAGCTCTATTTGGGCAAGGGGAGATAAGAGATCTTGATATTGAGACTCTAAAATCAGCGCTAGCAGAGCTTCCAAAGACAAGAATTAAAAAAGGTGAAGAGATTTCTTCCTGGGTTGATCTAATTACTAGCTCTGGAGTGGTGGAATCAAAGTCTGCAGCGCGAAGAGTTATTAAAGAGGGCGGGGCATATTTAAATAATGAGAAAATTACTGGTGAGGATTTCACTCCAAAGAGCTCTGATCTGCTCCATGGTCAATTTCTCTTGCTCCGTAAAGGAAAACGCGATCTGGTAGCGGTAGAAATCACCGAGTAGAGGATTTGCACCCCTTAAAAAAGGGCGTTATTGTTGGCGTCCTCGCTACGAAATCGGACTTCAACACCAGGCCGAGTAGTCGAGCAAGAACTTCCCTAGAAGCTAAAACCCTTATTTATCAAGGTTTTTTGGCCTCTGCGCCCCATTTTTTTGGGTTTTGCAGGGGGCGATTTGACCCCAAGTGATTAAAGGCCTAAGTTTCTCCTTCTGCCCTCTAAAAGGGGCGGATTGGTTGTGCCCTGCCAACGGCTGTAAGGCCCGGAATCGGTGCGCACCCGTACCTTGAGAACTCAACAGCGTGC
>CAKZXY010000103.1 GCA_937883945.1 uncultured Clavibacter sp.
GATTATAGAGATCGATTAATCGAACTAATATCACTACATAGAACTATGATAAGCAACATGGTCGCGCAAGCCAGTTTGCAGGCAGAATTTTTAGGCTACTCTCTAGAGCAACTTCGGGAGAATCCAAAGATTTACGTGGAGTTACTGGTGCGCAGCCGTGAGTCCGAGAAATACAGAATCATTGGTCCAGAGCGAGTTAATCAATTGATAAAGGAGTTTGGGGTAGAGATATGACATTTAAGGCTCAGGGGTTTAATGCAACCTATGGAAATAATATTTCAGCAGATGCAATAAATGAAGCTGGGGATTACATACTCGTAACACAACCCGAACCTTGGGCTCTACTTGATAAATCGATAGAGAATCGGCCACTACAGATAATCCAATCAGGAGATCTCTCTCCACAGCATTTAGACAAACTTGCGGCAGAGGTAGCAGGGGTGACAGTAATTGGTCTTGGCGGCGGCGGGGCCATGGATACTGCAAAGTGGATTCACTGGAGACGGCAGCTGCCTTTACTTCAATTCCCATCTTTGCCAAGTGTTGATGCGTGCTTTACTCGTATGTCCGCACTGCGAGATCAAGGAGGTGTGCGCTATGAAGGCGATGCAGTTCCTGAGATGGTTTACGTAGATTTTGAGCTATTTCGTGCTGCACCAAAGTCTATGGTGACCAGCGGAATTGGCGATGTTCTCTCCTGTCAAACTGCTTGGTTTGATTGGAAGTTGGCTCACGAGGCAGGTAAAGATGAATTTGGATGGACAAAGGAGATGCCAAAGATTTCACAAATGTATCTAGATGAGCTCTACCTATGTGCTCCTGGAATAGCTGAGTTAACTGATGATGGTTTGAGGCGATTGATGGAACTTCACCGCGACATTGGCTGGCGTTGCCATGATATGGGTCATGCCCGATTTGAAGAGGGATCCGAGCATTTCTTTGCCTACACTTTCGAGGAAGTTACCGGTAGGACAATCCTTCATGGAGAGTTAGTGAGTATGGGAGTCTTAATAATGTCTTATCTTCAAGGTAATGATTTCCAGCGCGCTAAAGAGACGATATCTCTGGCAAAAACTCGACATCGTTTAGACGATCTCGGGGTCAAGCGCGAAGAAGTTCTGGAGAGTCTGCGAAGGCTTCAGTCATACACAGTTGAGCAGAAGCATTGGTATTCACAGGCTCGATTCGTGGACCCAGAGAAAATTGATGAAGAGGAAATTATTGGTTTATTGAATTGGTAGAGCTAATTGGTCAGCGTTACCTTACTAAGCCCTCTTGGAGAATCTGGGTTAAATCCATTCTTCACTGCAAAACTAAGAGTTAAATATTGAATCAGTGCAGCATCTATGATTGTTGATTCTCCTTCACTTTCTAGGCTAGATCCAAGAATTACTCTCTCATCTTTGGTTGCAAGTTGATTACTTCCAATCCAGATAATCTCTGGTTGGCTCTTACGAATCCGAACTATTGAATCCTCCAGCGCTTCTTTTGGCATTCCAGAAGGAGATAGGACAATTACTTGGCTATTTTTATTAAGGGTAGCAATTGGGCCATGTTGATAGTCAGCGCTAGACATTCCTTGAACTGGAATGTAGCTAGTTTCTTGAATCTTTAGGGCAAGCTCTTTGGCATTGGCATA
>CAKZXY010000104.1 GCA_937883945.1 uncultured Clavibacter sp.
CATCAGTTGGTGGAATTATCATTGCAAGTTATGGGGCAGGTGCTGCTTACCTTATTGATTGCCTAACCTTTGTAATTTCACTTGCGCTAATTTGGCAGGTTAAAAGCGTTCCCCCTCTTGATAAAGCAACCCCGCCCTCTATGGCCGGCCTTATGGAGGGCCTTAACTATGCCTATAAGAGAAAGGATTTACTTGGGACCTATGTTGTTGATTTAGCAGCGATGTTTCTTGCAATGCCGATGGCGCTATTTCCTTTCTGGGCCGATGAAATTGGCGCTCCCTATGCCCTAGGTTTTTTCTACTCCTCAATAACCTTTGGAGCAGTCCTTGTAACTCTTCTAAGTGGCTGGATGAGAAATTACCCCCATCATGGAAGAGCTGTGATTATCGGAGCCCTTGGTTGGGGAGTTGCCATTGTGGCTGCAGGAAGTAGTAACTCACTTGTTCTAGTAATTACCTGCCTTGTTATCGCCGGCGCCTTTGATCAAGTTAGCGCTCTATTTCGAGGCTTTATCTGGAATCAATCAATTCCTGATGAGCTACGGGGGCGTCTTGCAGGAATTGAGATGCTCTCCTATCTTCTCGGCCCACTTGGAGGACAGGCCAGGGCTGGAGGCATGGCAGCGATGAGTTCGCTAAGGATCTCCATTGTTGGCGGCGGATTACTATGTATTGGCTTTGTCTCCCTGATCGCAGCATCGATGCCGAAGTTTCGTAGCTATGATGTTCGAACCAATGAATATGCCCTCAAAGAGGCAAAAGTGCGCAAAAATAGGGAAAATATTTAAAATATTTTTACTCTTGGGATGCTAGATATTTAGCTTTTGCAAAGTCTTTTTTTCCACTTCCTAGTTTTGGTATTTCGTCAACTAAAATAACTTGAGCAGGGTGGAAAAGTGGATTAACTTTGGCATCTAAAAGTATTTTTTTGAAATTCATCAATGATTCTACTCTTAGTATTATCTTTTAATTGATTTTTCATTGCCATATCTATTAATTTTAAGGCAATTAAATATTGTTTATCTTTAGAATTTCTTAATTTAGATGCTAAATCAAAAGAATATTTAACTGGATTTGATTTATCGTTCCAAAAAGAAAATTGTTTTGGTTTTAATACAACCGAAACGGTTTTATCAAAATTTCCTTTTGAGTCTTATTGGGCATAAAGAATTTTACCCCTTCAACCAATCCATCAAATGATGCATTTGATAAAGCTTCTAAATCTGGATAAAGATTCATGTCTATATAGGTGTTTCCAAATATCAAATCGTATATATGCGGATATCCCAATCCAAACCTTACATAATGGGCGCCGTAAGATGAAAAATTAGAGTTATTGGTTTGAAAATCTTCTATA
>CAKZXY010000105.1 GCA_937883945.1 uncultured Clavibacter sp.
TTGGTGAGAACCACTAAATGCAGTAAATACAAGATCGCCGCCATAGGGATGGCGCTCCGGAACTCTTAATTGATTTACATACTCAACTGTTCTTCTAATCTCTGGAATATCGCTAAAGTCAATCATCGGATCAATGCCATGGCTCAATAAATTAAGCCCAAGAGTTACTAAACAGACATTTCCAGTCCGCTCGCCATTGCCAAATAGCGTTCCTTCAATGCGATCTGCTCCCGCAAGATATCCAAGTTCTGCCGCAGCAACTCCAGTTCCGCGATCATTATGTGGGTGAAGACTCAGTACTATCGAATCTCGATACTTTAAATTACGCCCCATCCACTCAATTGAATCGGCATAAACATTAGGGGTGGCCATCTCAACAGTTGCTGGGAGATTGATAATGCTCTTATGAGTCGGGGTTGGCTGCCAGATGTCATTAACAGCGTTACAGACCTCGAGGGCAAATTCCAGCTCAGTGCCGGTGTAGGACTCAGGTGAGTATTCAAAGGAGATCTTGGTATCAGGCAGAGTTGAAACTAACTCTCTACATAACTTAGCTCCATCTACCGCTATCTTCTTAATTCCTTCTTTATCTTGGCCAAATACCACTCTGCGCTGCAGAGTTGAAGTTGAGTTATAGAGATGAACTACCGCGCTCTTTGCTCCAACTAAAGACTCATATGTTCTTCGAATCAAAGTATCTCTAGCCTGAGTCAAGACTTGAATAGTCACATCATCTGGAATCAGCCCATCTTCAATAATCTTTCTAACAAAATCAAAGTCAGTCTGGCTAGCGCTAGGAAAACCAACTTCAATCTCTTTATAGCCCATCTTTATAAGCAGGCTAAACATTGCTAATTTTCTAGGAACATCCATTGGATCAATGAGGGCTTGATTGCCATCTCTTAAATCCACTGAGCACCACTGCGGCGCTTTTGTCATAGCTTTACTTGGCCAAGTGCGATCATCTAATTTGATTGGAATAAAAGATGAGTAGCGATGCTTAGCCATCTTTGAGGCTTCTTGCTTTGGAAAATTCACTTCTATACTCCTTATTGTTTTAGGTTTCTTAGCTACCGATAACCGGTGCGTTAAAACCCCGAAGCGAGGAGACCGGTTATTTGGCCTCGCCACGGCAGCGAAGAAGGAGTGTGCTCAGAAGAGCTAGGAGTAATAATTCGCTGCGTAACATGGAGCTAAGGTTAGCCAAGGCCTTATAACACTGGCAAATAGCGATCAACTTCAAAGGCGGTAACCTGCTTGGAGTACTCCAGCCATTCAGCTCTCTTATTACGAAGGAAGTAATCAAAGAGATGCTCACCTAGGCACTGCCTTACCAATTGGCTCCCCTGCATCGCCAAAATCGCCTCATTTAGATCGGCGGGAAGGCTAGCGGGGCTGGCCTGCTCACCCAATTCATAGCCGCTCTCAACTCCCTTAAGTCCTGCAGCAATGGTGACAGCAAATGCTAGATAGGGATTACAGGCAGAATCTGGGGCCCTAAATTCAATTCTCGTTGAGTTTTCTTTATTTGGTTTATAGCGCGGGATTCTTATCATCGCATCACGATTTTCGGCGCCCCAACTTATCTTTGCTGGAGCCTCCCCCCCGCCATGGAGGCGTTTATAAGAGTTAACCCATTGATTAGTAACTGCAATAAATTCTGGCGCATGTTTGAGAATTCCGGCAATAAATGATTTGCCCACACTTGATAGCTCACCGCTAGTTGATCCCTCTTTATAGAAAGCATTCTTCTCTCCTTGAAAGAGTGAGAAGTGGGTATGCATTCCTGAACCAGGGTGTTCTGTAAAGGGCTTAGGCATAAAGGATGCATGACATCCTTGATCAAGTGCAACTTCTTTAATGATATGGCGAAATGTCATTATATTATCGGCAGTACTTAGCGCATCTGCATATCGCAGATCAATTTCCTGCTGCCCTGGAGCTACTTCATGATGGCTAAATTCAACAGAGACCCCCATCGCCTCTAGCAGAGTAATTGCTTGCCGGCGAAAATCTTGACCGATAGCAATTGGAGTTTGATCAAAATATCCCCCAGCATCAACTGGGATTGGTTTTACTCCAGCGGCTGGAGCATCTTTAAATAGGAAGAATTCAATCTCAGGATGGGTGTAACAGGTATATCCCATCTTGGCAGCTTTTTCTAAAACTCTCTTTAAAACATTTCTTGAATCTGCTGGAGATGGTGATCCATCAGGAAGTGCGATATCACAGAAAATTCTGGCAGCCCCAGGTTTTTCGGTTCGCCACGGAAGAATAGAAAATGTTGCAGGATCTGGACTTAGCAACATATCTGATTCACTACCGCGAGCAAAACCTTCAATTGCAGAGCCATCAAAGCCAATTCCCTCTGCAAAGGCATTTTCAAGCTCTGGAGGAGCAATAGCAACAGATTTTAGAAATCCCAGTACATCGGTAAACCAGAGGCGAACAAAGCGAATATCGCGCTCTTCTAGGGTGCGAAGGACAAATTCCTTCTGCTTTGCTATCTCAATATCTTCTTTAGCCATGGGGGCATAATGCCCGCCTTTAGTTACGGCTATGTTAACTAGGCTTAAAAATGAGCCCTAGATAGCAAATTGTTCTGAGGCATCGATATCACTCATTGCCTCTACATCTTTAACAACTACAGAATTGGCGCTTATTCGAACTCCATCGCCAATTTTGATATCGCCAAGGACTCTTGCCCCGGCCCCTATGGTGACTTTATTACCAAGGGTTGGATGGCGTTTACCATTTTCAAAAGTCCTAGCGCCAAGTGTTACATCGTGATAGATCATCACATCATCACCAATCACCGTTGTCTCGCCAATTACTACCCCCATCCCATGATCGATAAAGAAGCGTTTACCAATCTTGGCTGCAGGGTGAATCTCTATTCCAGTAATAGTTCTAATCCAATTGGAGTAGATTCGGGAGGCTAACTTTAATTTTCTATTCCAGAGCCAGTGAGAGATGCGATGGCCCCAGAGCGCATGGATTCCGGGATAGGTCAGAAATACCTCTAACTTATTTCTGGCAGCAGGATCTCTTAGAAGAGCTGTCTCTAGATCTTGGCTAATTGTTTTAAACATCGCCTATGAATCCATTAAATCTTGATAGAGAATAGTTGAGAGATAACGCTCACCAAATGATGGAATTATCACAACGATATTTTTGCCAGCAAACTCTTTTCGCTTAGCAACTTGCGCAGCTGCCCAGAGCGCACCCCCTGATGAAATTCCAGCAAGGATTCCCTCCTCAGTTGCTGCTCGCCTTGCATATTTGACTGCATCCTCCGCGCTGACATCAAGGACTTCGTCATAAACGCTTCGATCAAGAATTGGTGGAATAAAGTTTGGACCGATACCTTGAATTGGATGTCCGCCAGGATTTCCGCCATTGAGAATAGGAGAAGCAGCAGGCTCAACAGCAAATATCTTGACCTCAGGCTTTCTTGACTTTAATACCTGGCCAATTCCAGTAATTGTTCCGCCGGTGCCGATTCCGGCAACGACTGCATCAACTAGTCCATCGGTATCGCGCCAAATCTCCTCAGCAGTTGTTCTTCTATGAACCTCTGGGTTTGCTTCATTTTCAAATTGGCGGACCATTACTGCGCCATTTGCTCCTAGCTCCTCAGCTTTGGCAAGGGCGCCCTTCATCCCTTCCGCCGCTGGAGTAAGGACTAACTCTGCGCCAAATGCTCTAAGAAGGGTGCGCCGCTCCTTTGACATCGAATCTGGCATCGTAAGAATTGTTTTATAGCCGCGGGCCGCTCCAACCATTGCAAGTGCGATTCCAGTATTTCCAGAGGTAGCCTCAACGATTGTTCCGCCAGGCTTTAGAGCTCCGCTCTTCTCTGCTGCATCAACCATAGCAATTCCGATTCGATCTTTAACAGTACTAGTTGGATTATAGAACTCCAACTTGGCATAGACAGTTGCCGCTGCCCCATCTGTAATTCGATTTAACCTAACTAGCGGGGTATTTCCATAGACCTGAGTAATATTTTCATAAACCTTCATAATCTTCTCCTAAGTAAAGTTGTTTTGAAAAAAATATAAATTTAAAGAAGCGCTTAACGCGCAAAGAACTTATTAACTTCGAATTAAGTCGTGAATTACTAACAGCAGATTGCTGATGCGGTGCGGCCAAAATCGATTACGCGGCGGCGGGTGAAGAACCAGGAGCGAATCGCAGACATAGGCTTAAGTTTAGGCGAAATAATAAATAGCGCTACTTGCAAATACCTTGCAAGTTTTTCTAACTCTCCCGCCACCTTGAAGTCATTGGCAGACGTCTATCTTTACCAAAGGCAATTGGTGAGACTTTAGGCCCAGGTGGATATTGCCGCCTCTTATATTCAGCCTTATCAACAAGTGCCACTACCCGATCAACTAGAGCCTTATCAAAGCCCGATGCAATAATTTTTGTGGCATCGATATTCTTTTCAATATAGAGCTTTAATACTTGATCAAGGAGCTCATAATCAGGAAGAGAGTCGCTATCTTTCTGACCAGGAGATAGCTCCGCACTTGGCGCCTTCTCAATTGAGTTAACTGGAATTAGCCCCTTGCCCCCGGCTTGGCTATTGCGCCATCTAGCAAGGCGCCAGATATCTACTTTGAAGATATCTTTTATCGGAGCAAAGCCGCCTACCGCATCGCCATATAGCGTTGAATAGCCAACAGCTAGCTCTGACTTATTGCCAGTTGCAAGGATTAAATGGCCTCGCTGATTTGAAAGTCCCATCAGTAGCGAGCCTCTAACTCGGGCTTGGATATTTTCTTCAGCAAGGCCTGAGAGCTCTATCGCGCTTTGAAAGCTATTAACAATTTCAGCAATCTCAATAATCTCATAGCCAATACCAAGATTTTCAGCCAACTCTTTAGCATCTGTTATGGAGTGCGCAGATGAGTATTTACTTGGCATAAGTAGGCCATAGACGCTCTCTTTGCCAAGGGCATCAACTGCCAATGTGGCACTTAGAGCTGAATCAATTCCACCAGAGAGGCCAAGGGCAACAGATTTAAAACCATTCTTGACTACATAATCTTTAAGGCCAACTACTAGAGCCCTCCAAATCTCTTCTTCATCAGATAGTGATGGGGCTATTAGAGTTTTCACCTGCCCTTGATCTTTCTTGATTGCTCCACTTAAAACTAAATCAGGGGCGCCGCTTTCTATCTCGCACTCGATATCAACGATATTGAGAGAGCTTTCAAATTGCTCAGATCTTGCAATCACCTCGCCATTGCTATCGAGAGCAAATGATCCGCCATCAAAAACTAAATCATCCTGAGCGCCAACCATATTGAGATAGACCAGAGGGCAGCCCAGCTGCTTAACTCTCTTTCTAGCAAGTTCCAGCCTTACTCCATCTTTATCACGCTCAAAAGGGCTGCCATTAGCAACTAGCAAAATTCCAGGATTAGCCTTACTTAAATTGGCAACTGGGCCGCCTTCTTGCCAGATATCTTCACAGATTGCTAGCGCGATATCGATAGAGCCAAAGCGGATAACTAAACTCTTATCTCCCGAGCCAAAGTTTCTAAACTCATCAAAGACGCCATAATTTGGTAGGTGGTGTTTGACATACCTGCCAACAACCTTGCCTTGATAGATTGCAGCTA
>CAKZXY010000106.1 GCA_937883945.1 uncultured Clavibacter sp.
CCTGCTTGACTGCAAGTCCTTCAATTAATTTAGAGGTTAGAGCCTCACGAACTGTTTGTATTCCTTCGGCAATGAATGCGCTTTCTGTTTCACGGTTTTTCTTACCCCTAGGACCAGTAAGAGCCTTAACTCGCTCGATGTGAGGCGAATTAAGGCTCGTAATGTTTTCCATCTATAACTGCTCGTTTAGAGAAGTTTTAAGCTGTCACAACATTTTTGCGGGCAATCTCAACTAATTTTGAGAATGCTACCGGATCATTGGTTGCCAATTCTGAAAGCACGCGACGATCCACTTCAATGCCAGCAGTCTTCAATCCCTGAATTAAACGGTTGTAAGTCATACCGTTTGCCCGGGCGGCAGCATTGATGCGTTGGATCCAAAGTCGACGGAAGTCTCCTTTTTTATCCTTGCGATCATTGAATGCATAAACAAGTGAGTGGGTAACTTGCTCTTTTGCTTTTGAGAACAGACGGGAACGTTGACCACGATATCCGGCTGCGCGCTCAAGTGTTGTACGACGCTTCTTTGCGGCATGAACACCGCGTTTTACTCTTGCCATTATTGCTCCCCCTTACTTCAATCCAAGCAAACGCTTGGCAGAAAAAGTATTTCGATCATTGGCCGTCTGATCCTTTGAAAGGCGACGGGTTACTCGAGAAGACTTACGCTCCAAGAGGTGGCGCTTGCCAGCGCGCTCGTGCACGATCTTTCCGGTTCCGGTGACGCGAAAGGTCTTCTTAGCGCCACTATGTGTCTTCATTTTCGGCATTTCTTTCCTCCTGTTGTCTTTACTTAAACTTCTTTAGCCTTAGAGGCGCGGGCGCGCTTTGCTTCAGCAAGTGCTTCACTCTTTTTGCGTACTGGTCCAAGCACCATCGTCATGCTTCTACCCTCGCGCTTTGGAGCAAATTCGACAAATCCCGAAGTAGCTACATCTTCTGCAAGACGTTGCAACAATCGAAATCCCATCTCTGGTCTTGTCTGTTCCCGTCCTTTGAATTGAACAGTTACCTTCACCTTATCTCCACTAAGTAAGAACTTTTCGATATGGTTCTTCTTAGTCTCGTAATCATGGTTCTCAATCTTTAAACCCATTCGGATCTCCTTAACCACAATGTGGGTCTGGTTGGCCCGGGCCTCTCGCGCTTTTTGAGCAATTTCGTACTTATATTTTCCGAAATCCATAATCTTGCATACTGGTGGAACTGCCTCAGGTGCAATCTCGACTAAATCAAGACCTGCTTCATCAGCCATCTTTAGCGCTTTATCTATCGCTACGACGCCAACTTGCTCACCTAATGCTCCAATCAGACGAATTTCTGGAACGCGAATTCGATCGTTGATACGAGGATCAGTGGTGCTGATAACTCTTCCCTTCACTAAAAGCATGATGGAAGTCAGCCGCCAGAATGAGACCAAAATTTCGGTCTTGCTCTTGTTGACCAGCTCACCTAAAAGTGAGGTAGGTGGGAGCGGCTAGCTCCACTTCATGTTGGTCATTTGACCAAGGGATAGATAGTAGCGAGTGCGAAAATGAAGGTCAAAATGCGCTTATTTCCTATCCCATCTACGCTTAGCTATGGCCTTCAAGCGTTGGAATTTAGTGGTGCCAAATAGGCGCGATTATCAAAACATTACTGAGGCAGGCGCTGCTCTATCAGATGATCTTCCATCAAGACAGAAGCGCTACTTCATATCAATGATGATAAGAACGGCTTGTTTTCTCCTAGCGGTCTTTACTCCAAGCCCATATCGCTGGTTCTTCCTAGTTGGAGCAGTAACCCTTCCCTACATCTCAGTGATAATGGCAAATGGTGGCAGGGAGACAATTAGAGGCAAGAGCGCAGTGCTTCGTAATAAACAACGCGAAATAGGTTAAGTCTAAGATTGCGTAAATGTCTCGCCTAATTGCCATCTCAACTTTGGCTCTCCTGCTTATCTTTGGTTGTCTGCAAGGCGCTCTATGGCAATACGAGAGGTATGAAGCTCGCCATGAAAATAACGAATTAATCCGTAAGAACGTTGCAATTTCTGCTCCCCTATTAGAAGGTGAATTAGAGGGTAAAGGTTCATCAGAAATTGCCTGGCGTAATATCTCACTTGATGGAAACTTTGATCCTAGTAAAGAATTTCTCATTCGAAATCGCTATCACGAGGGTAAATATGGTTTTGGTGTAATAACTCTCTTTACCTCCGAAAGTGGCAAGAGATACTGGATAGATAGAGGATGGGTAATTGCTGGCAGAGATGCCCAAACTCCACCAGAGATTCAAAGGGTTGATTCTCTGCCAATTGAAATCAGCGCCCGAGTAAGAACTTCTGATATTGAATCAAGAGTTCAAGGAAGTGTCTTTGCATTTCCTGGCTCTGATTCCACTCCAAAGTTAGTGAAATGGAACTCTGAACAAGCAATTCAAACTGAGCCTATCTACTTTGATTTAATCTCTAGCTCAGATTCTGAAATAACTCCAAAGGTGGCAACTGCCTTACCAGAACTCAGTGATGGTCCCCATCTGGCTTACTCATTCCAGTGGATACTCTTTATATTCCTAGTGATCTTTGCTTGGTATCTCGTAATTCGAGAAGATAGACGGGCTCAAACGCCAAAACTTTGACGAGAGTAAAGCTCGGCATACATTCCATTTAGCGCCAAGAGTTCATCATGTTTTCCGCGCTCTGCTATTAGACCATTATCAAGAACTAAGATTTGATCAGCAGCTCTAATCGTTGAAAGACGATGGGCAATAACAATGCTTGTTCTATCTTTCAAAGCATTCGCTAGCGCTGCTTGAACTAGGAATTCGTTCTCAGAATCTAAATGCGCTGTCGCTTCATCAAGAATCACAATCCTAGGTGATTTCAATAGCAGCCTTGCGATAGCAAGTCTCTGCTTCTCACCACCTGAGAGTCGATGACCCCTCTCTCCAACAACTGTTTCAAATCTATTGGGTAATGAATTAATCAGTTCAAGAATTTGAGCATCTTGACAAGCTTTCTCCATCTCAGATTCACTGGCATCAACCTTTGCATATCGAAGATTTGCCTCTATCGTGTCATGAAACATATGCGCATCTTGAGTAACAACACCAATACTTGAGCGGAGAGAATTAACTTGCAGATCACGAAGATCAATTCCATTTATCTTGATAGAGCCAGAAGTGACATCATATAAACGTGGTAGAAGCGCACTTATAGTTGTCTTTCCCGCCCCCGAGCTACCAACTAAAGCGGTCATCGTTGCGGGCAGAACTTCAAATGAAATTCCCTTTAATACCTCACCGCTATCAACTGTTTCAGGCTTTGCCACTGATTCCAGAGAGGCAAGAGATATCTCCTCAGCCTTTGGATAGGAGAAGCGAACTGAATCAAATTGAATACTAAGCCTCCCGCTATCAACTGGCTTGGCATCTGCCTTATCAGCGACCATAGGCTCAAGATCTAGAACTTCAAATACTCTCTCAAATGAAACCAATGCAGTCATTACATCAACACGAACATTAGAGAGCGCTGTTAATGGGCCATAAAGTCGAGCCAGAAGGGCAGTAATTGCAAGCAGAGTTCCAAGTGATATCTGCTTATTGATTGTTAAATGACCACCTACTCCATATGCAAAGGCGGTAGCTATAGCTGCAATTGAAGTTAAAGCTATAAAGAAGAGTCGGTTAAGTAAAGCGATTGAAATCCCAATATTGGCAACTTTTCTAGCCCTGGCGCTAAATGTTGAACTCTCGGATTTTGGATTGCCATAGAGTGAAACCAGTAGCGCACCAGAGACATTAAAGCGCTCTGTCATAGTTGCTGACATCTCAGCATTTAAATTAAATGAATCCCTTGTTAATCCCTGGAGTTTCTTACCTACCCACTTAGTAGGAATTATGAAGGCTGGCAGAAGCAAAAGCGAGACAATTGTTATCTGCCAAGAGAGGATCAACATCGTTATCGTCACCAGAATCAAACTTAAAACATTGCTGATGAGCCCCGAAAGCGTTGCGGTAAAGGCTTGCTGAGCCCCAATAACATCAGAATTAATCCTTGATATTAAAGCTCCAGTCTGAGTGCGTGTGAAGAAAGCTATTGATTGCTTTTGGATATGAGTAAAGACTTGTGAGCGGAGATCAAAAATTAAGCCTTCACCAATTCTTGCTGAAAACCATCTTCCAATCATGTTAAAGAGAGCATCTAGGAGAGCGATGAAGGCCACCAAGAGGGCTATCTGAGTTACCAAGACAGAATTACCAGGTATTACGCCATCATCTATCAAATTTCTAAGAAGAAGTGGAGTAGCTACAATCAGGAAAGCATCAATTACAACTGTGATCAAAAAGAAAATCAAGAAGGTCTTATACGGAAGAGCAAATCCAAAGATTCTCTTCACAGTTCCTGGCTTTAATTTCTGGTTTTTAACCGAAGAATCTGCAGTGAAGGATCTAAAGGACATCCAGACTGCCATTTGGGACATGTCTCTACCCTAGACCAGTATCTCTGTGAAAGTTAGTGAACTAGACAGTGAAGCCGATTGCGCGAAGTTGTTCGCGCCCATCATCGGTAATTTTATCTGGCCCCCATGGTGGCATCCATACCCAATTAATCTTTACATCGGTTACTAGATCTTGAAGCACCGATTTGGTCTGATCCTCAATCACATCTTGCAAGGGACAAGCAGCAGAGGTGAGAGTCATATCAAGGACTGCGACATTTGAATCATCTATTGAAACGTCATATACAAGGCCAAGGTCAATGACATTGATTCCAAGTTCAGGATCAATTACATCCTTCATTGCCTCTGTTACATCATCTCGTGATGCGCTCATCATCTACTTCCCTTCGCTACTTGTTGCCTGAAGTATTGCATCTTTCGTTGCCATCCATCCCAGTAGAGCGCACTTTACTCTAGCTGGAAATTTTGAAACCCCTGCAAAAGCTACGCCATCTCCGATTAGCTCTTCATTGCCAGAATCTGTTCCTTTGCTTAAGACCATGCCCTGAAATGATTCGATAATTTTAAGCACTTCATCTATTTCTTTTCCCATCACTAAATCCGAAACAACTGAAGTACTAGCTTGTGAAATTGAGCATCCAATGCCATCCCAACTAACTTCAATTACCCTCTTGCCATCAGTATGAAGATTTAAAGTAATCTCATCGCCACATGAGGTGTTGATATGTTGAACCTGAATTGTTGGATTTGGCTTTAGCGCCTTATTGAGAGGACGCTTATAGTGCTCCAAAATAACTTCTTGATAGAGCGAATCTAGTTCCATCATCGGCTCTCGAAATACTTTCTAGCTCGCTCCACTCCATCAACTAAAGCTTCAATCTCATCAAAGTCGTTGTAAAGATAGAAAGAGGCTCGCGTAGTAGCAACTGTTTTAAAGCGTCTCATTAGCGGCCATGCACAGTGATGGCCAGTTCTTACCGCAATGCCATATTGATCAAGGGCTTGGCCAAGATCATGTGGATGCACTCCTTCAACAGCAAAGGAAACTACTCCCCCTCGCATCTCTAAATCCTTCGGCCCAATTACAGAAAGTCCCTTAATGCTCTGCAAACCATCGAGAGCTCTCTTAGTTAATTCAACTTCATGGGCGTGAATCTCATCAAGGCCAATGGCGTTTAGATAATCCACCGCTGCGCCA
>CAKZXY010000107.1 GCA_937883945.1 uncultured Clavibacter sp.
TCCACCATACATTGCATGGGTTTGTGGAATGGTTACATGACTTTCATCAATAATCATCAAATAATCATCTGGAAAGTAATCTAAGAGACAAAATGGCCTTGTGCCGGGTTCTCGTCCATCTAAATACCGAGAGTAATTTTCTATTCCAGAACAATAGCCCAATTCACGAATCATTTCTAAATCAAATTCTGTTCTTTCTTTTAATCGTTTTGCTTCTAAATGCTTTCCTATTTCTTTAAAATAATCTACTTGCTTCACCATATCTTCTTGTATTTGATGAATGGCATTTTGTAAAACATCTGGGGAGGTCACAAACATATTGGCTGGGTAGATATTCAGTTGATCAAATTTTTCAATCCGTTCGTTAGTGATCGGATCAAAGGCTTCAATCTCTTCAATCTCATCCCCATCTGCTCGTGCAAGCTCTGGTGTATTAGTTACTGCTTCAAAAGCAATCATTAAGGATGCAGGAAATGGCCAAGGCTGTGATCCTAGGTAGTTTATTTTTGTTAACTCAACTCCAGCTTCCTCTCTAACTTCCCTGATTACGCAATGCTCAAATGATTCACCTGGTTCAACAAAACCTGCAAAAGTTGAGAAGCGCTTCTCAGGCCATACCTTCTGTCGCCCAAGCAAGATGCGATCCTTACTATCTTTTACTAAAACAATAATTGCAGGATCAGTTCTTGGATGATGCTCAGCGCTACATACCAAACACTTTCTAACAGAGCCACCAAGAATTGATTTAGTATTCTCGCCGCACTTAGAACATCTCATATGGCTCTGATGCCACTGCGATAAGGCAAGGCTATGAACCGCAGCGCCGATTTCTAAATCATTTAGGAGAGCACCTAGCGTTCTTAAAGATTGAAAGTTCTCTCCAAATTCTTTTTGATCACTCACCTGATGCGCGACAAAGTAGGCCTGGCCATCACTTGAAAGCCCTAGAAAATATCGCTCACCGCGGGCTAATTCAGGTGAGATAAAAGTCAGCCCGCTCTTGCTACATTCAAAGCGATCAGCAACCATAGAAATTATCTTTGCCTTGGAAAAGAGCTCATCAAGAGCTGCAGAATCGCTGCGCAGATGGGCCGCTCGATCTAGCTTTGAGCGCGAGAGTGGGAGGTTTAGCAGCACGGGGCGACCCTACTAGCCTGCCTTCATGGCATCTACCCAGGGCTTTAGCCTGACCTGCTGGAACACCCTTCATGGCATGGCGATTCCGCCAAATTCTGGGGCAACGCTTCAAAGCGCGGTTAGTCAGATTCTTCAAGAAGTTAATAGCGATGTAATCACTCTTCAAGAAGTTGATGTTAATCAAAATAGATCATCTGGAGTTAATCAGGTTAGCCACATTGCCAAACTACTTGGCGCAAAGTATTGGGCCTTTGCTCCATCGTTAATTGGAACACCAGGAGAGAAATGGAGCGCAGTTGAGAGCGAGTTGATTTACACGCAAGACTCAGTGATTCCAAGCCAAGCTATGTATGGCATTGGGATAGTTTCAAAAGAAAGAGTTAAATCTTGGCATCGAATAAATCTTGGAAAATCTGCTATTGGCATGCCGCTTTTGATTCCAGGGGAGAAGAGAGCGCAATTTATCTATGTCTCAGATGAGCCAAGGAGTGCTTTACTTGCAGAGCTTGAAAATGGTCTATCAATTAGTACTACTCATCTCTCATTTGTTCCAGGAAAAAATGTTGCTCAACTTAGAAAGATAATTAATTGGCTTCCAAGTATTCCTGGAAAACATATCCTTACCGGGGACTTTAATCTTCCTTGGGGCCTAGCAGCAAAACTCTCTGGCTGGAGTGATCTAGCTCCTGGTGCTACCTATCCATCATGGAAGCCAAATATTGAATTTGATTACATATTAAGTAAGGATATTGAAGCAGATCAGGTTAAGCCTTTAATTCATGAGCATCATGGTCTAAGTGATCACAGAGCCCTTAGTATTACTCTAAATTAAGCGACTTCAGATTTTCTACTTAAACTCTCTCGATGGCTCTTATAGATTGAAAGTAGTTCATTTCGCTTAACTTCAGGCATATTAAAGCTTGCAGCATAGGCAGACCAGGCTTTTAATTGACTTAACTCACTGCAACCATGGAGCTGGCTGATGAGCCGCTCCCAATCACTCTTATTTAAAACCTTTCCAGAGCTACCTCTGGCAGCCTTTGCCATCTCCTCCCGGCTTGGGCGCTTTCCTTTGGCGGCAAAACCTAAATTAGCAAGGCAGCGTCCAATACTTGAAGTCTCGCAATTCTCACTGGCATTAGCGCGATTAACTGGAGAGGTTCCTTCAATCTCTGTAGCAAAGCCAGTTGATTGCGGGCGAATATCTTCAGAGTTGGTATATGCCTCGCTACGACAGATCCATTCAATCCTGCCATCGCTGCGCTCAGTTCTCTGCAGGTCAGTCAAGATTCTCCCATTTGGATATTTGAGCCAGAACGCTCTTATACGATTTTCAACTGGCTCGTAATCACTTAAATTAAAATAGCTCATTACTGCCCCACCGCCATCTCTAACTCTTCAGCCATAACAGAACTTGGAGAGAGTGAGCCACTTCTAAAAGCTTGGCTTAAAACCTCACGACCACCGCTTAAAAATCTGGTTGAGATATAAGAATCACGGCTATTAAAGGTAATGAAATCAAGGATCTCACCACTTCGCTTATAGATTGCTTTTCCATCAACATTTTCTATCGAGTCCATCACATGCTTTCTAAATGACTCTCTAATTGATTCAATAATTTCATACTCGTAATTGGATTTAACCCAATCAACAAAGGCTTTCTCATTTAAAACCTCTGGGGTATTTTTAGGTCTAATTAGCGAGACCTTAGCTATCTCCTCGCCTTCAAGTGCGGCCTTAGCTGAATCTGCGCCAACTTCTTCAAGAGCTTGGGCAAATTGCCTTCTCAGCCTATCTTTGGCCTCTTTTGCAGCATCAGCAATCAGTGTTATTGCTGAGAGTTGAAAGGCTAGCTCTCGTAGATTCATCTGTAATACCTCCGGCTTATTTGCTTATGGAGGTGATTAAAGAGGGCGCCACTGACAATGGGGCAAAAGAGCTTATAAATCAGCGTGTTTAGCCCTTATTGGTTAGTTTTCTTAGCCTTTGATGTAAGTCTTGATCTCTCGTTCTGATCAAAGATAACTTTTCTAATGCGCACCGTGCTTGGGGTGACCTCAACACATTCATCTTCGCGGCAATACTCAAGTGCCTGCTCTAGATTTAATAGCTTTGGTGGAATTAACTTCTCAGTCTCATCGCTACCTGAGGCGCGCATATTGGTTAGCTTCTTCTCGCGCACCACATTGACATCCATATCTTCAGGTCTTGAGTTCTCACCAATAACCATTCCTTCATAGACATCAGCGTTTACTTCAACAAAGATAGTTCCGCGCTCTTGCAGACCAAAGATGGCATATGAAGTTGTTGTTCCTGAGCGATCAGCAACAAGGGATCCAGTATTTCTAGTTCTTAACTCGCCATGCCAAGCTTCATAGCCATCAAAGACATGGTGAAGAAGTCCTGTGCCGCGAGTTTCAGTTAAGAACTCAGTTCTAAAACCAATCAAACCGCGAGATGGGACTTTGAAATCCATTCTGATCCAGCCAGTTCCATGATTAACCATCTGCTCCATACGACCTTTGCGAAGAGCCATTAATTGAGTAATAACACCTAGGTAATCATCTGGGGCATCGATAGTTAAACTCTCCATCGGTTCATGAAGTTTTCCATCAACCATCTTTGTAACAACTTGCGGCTTTCCAACTGTTAGCTCAAAGCTCTCACGCCTCATCATTTCAACTAATACTGCAAGTTGGAGCTCCCCTCTTCCCTGCACCTCCCAAGTATCAGGACGCTCAGTTGGAAAAATGCGGAGTGAAACATTTCCAACTAGCTCTGCATCAAGGCGATTTTTAACTAAGCGAGCTGTTAATTTCTTGCCAACTCGTCCAGCAAGTGGTGAGGTATTAATACCGATTGTCATAGAGATACTTGGTTCATCAACGGTAATTAATGGCAGTGGATATGGATTTTCAGGGTCAGCTAAAGTCTCACCTAAGGTAATAGTCTCAATTCCAGCAACAGCGATAATGTCTCCAGGGCCTGCTTTTAATGCTGGAACTCGCTCAAGTCCTTCAGTAATCATTAACTCTGAGATCTTTACCTTGCTCTGGGTGCCATCAGTTTTAATCCAAGTCACCATCTGGCCCTTATTAATTTCACCTTCATGGACCCTACATAGCGCAAGTCGTCCAAGGTATGGAGATGAATCAAGGTTAGTAACATGTGCTTGTAGCGGCGCTCCAACGTGATACTTAGGAGCTGGGATAGTTTTAAAAATTACATCAAAGAGCACATCAAGATTTTCTTCATCAGGCATTCCGCCATCACTTGGCCTTGTTAGCGATGCCCGCCCTGCTTTTGCTGAGGTATAAACAATTGGAAAATCAATCTGTGATTCATCAGCATCAAGATCTAGAAAGAGGGCATAGGCCTCATCAACAACTGCTGCAATTCTTGCATCCGGGCGATCTACTTTATTAATAATCAAAATAACTGGAAGGTTCTTCTCTAAAGCTTTTCTCAAAACAAATCTAGTCTGCGGAAGTGGTCCCTCTGAGGCATCAACTAGAAGCGCAACGCCATCGACCATCTCAAGTCCGCGCTCAACTTCGCCGCCAAAGTCTGCGTGCCCTGGAGTATCGATGATATTAACGATGCTATCCCCGCGCTTTACTGCGGTATTTTTAGCAAGGATGGTAATTCCTTTTTCCCGCTCTAAATCCATCGAATCCATTAATCGATCTTGTGAATCTGCTTGCGCTTTATGGGCAGCAAAGGCTCCTGATTGCCATAACATGGCATCAACAAGTGTGGTCTTGCCATGATCTACGTGAGCAATAATGGCTAGATTTCTTAGCTCTTCACGGCTCTTTACCTCAAGGCCATTTAGGTGGGCAGATTTAATTGCTCTAGACATTGAACCTAAATTCCACGACATCTCCATCAGCCATTACGTAATCCTTGCCTTCCATTCGAACTTTGCCCCGCGCCTTGGCCTCATTAAATGATCCAGCGCCAACTAGATCGGTAAATGAAACAACTTCGGCCTTAATAAAGCCTTTCTGAAAATCACTATGAATTACACCGGCTGCCATAGGAGCGGTGTCGCCCTTATGAATGGTCCAAGCCCGAGCCTCTTTAGGACCTGCAGTTAGATATGTCTGCAAGCCAAGAGTTGCAAAACCAACACGAGCAAGGCTACTTAACCCAGGCTCTGATAGTCCAATTGAGTTTAATAGCTCTAAAGCCTCTGCCTCTTCTAATTCAATCAACTCAGATTCAGTCTTTGCATCAAGAAAAATCGCCTCAGCTGGAGCAACAAGTGCTGATAAACGCGCCTTTAACTCGCTATCTTGCAGCTCGCTAGCATCAAGGTTAAAGAGATAGAGAAAAGGCTTTGCAGTTAATAGCTGTAACTCTCTAATAAGTGTTAAATCAATTTTTGATTGCGAGATTAAGCCACCAGATGAGATTACCTTCTCGGCCTCTTTAACTGCCTCAAGCACAACTGCTCTCTCTTTTGCCTGCCTTGCCTCTTTTTCAATTCTTGGTATCGCTTTTTGAATTGTCTGCAGATCTGCTAATTGCAGCTCGGTATTGATAGTTTCAATATCGCTCTTTGGATCAACTCTTCCCTCAACATGGACTACATCGCTATCGTTAAAAGCTCTAATCACCTGGCAAATCGCATCACATTCACGGATATTGGCAAGAAACTTATTACCAAGTCCTGCCCCCTCTGATGCTCCCTTAACAATTCCTGCAATATCAACAAAAGAAAGGGCTGCTGGAATTATCTTCTCTGAGGAAAATATCTTGGCAAGTACTGCCAGGCGCTCATCTGGAAGGCCGACTACGCCAACATTTGGCTCAATGGTTGCAAAGGGATAGTTAGCAGCTAGAACGTTATTTTTCGTTAAAGCGTTAAATAGGGTCGATTTTCCGACATTGGGTAGACCCACGATTCCGATGGAGAGGCTCACAAGGGGTAGAGCCTAACTGCCAATGTCACCGCTTGGTGCCACGATAGCGCCATGAACACAGCGATCTATCTGCTCATCGGCTTAACTATCGGTATTGGCCTAGGTCTTCTTATTGGCTACTTCCGCCTCAATAGCGAGCGGGGCAAAGTTTCACTACTTAATAGCCAGATAGAAGCTATGCGCCAAGAGGAGAGCCGGCTAACAACTCTTAATGAACAGCTAAGAAGCGTTACTACCTCAATGACGCAGTTAAATACTCAGAGCCAAGAGGCAGAGATTAAAAGAACTAGAGCTGAATCTGAGATGAGAGCTCAGATTGAGAATATGAAACTAGGAAATGAGACGCTACTTAGAGAGACAACTAAATTAGCTGGAGCTCTTTCAAATTCTCAGACCCGCGGAAAATATGGCGAAGCACAACTAGAAACCCTCTTAGAAAATGCTGGTCTATTAGAAAATGTTCACTTCTTCAAACAAGATTATCGAAGTAGTGGTAGCGAGATCACTAAGCCAGATATCAAGATAGCTATTCCTGGCGGCAGCGAACTATTTATCGATTCAAAGTTTCCCTTTGATCGCTTCCTTGAAGCAATAGTTGAAAAAGATCCTGCAGAGCGCACCAGGCTGATGCAAGCCCATGCTAAAGATTTGATGGGCCATGTTACCGCTCTTGCTAAAAGGGGCTATCAAGATAGTAATAATTCACCTGATTATGTAGTCCTCTTTGCTCCCTTTGAATCAATTCTTAGCGAAGCTCTCGATGTTGATCCACAACTTCTCCATAAGGCATTTGAAAAGAATGTCACTATCGCAACCCCCACCACAATGATGGCGCTTCTTAGAACCGTGGCTTATGTATTTAGTAGATCAGAGCTTGCAAGAAATGCCCAGGAGATTCAAGATCTTGCTGGCGAGCTACTTAAGAGAATTGGCAAAGTCCATAGCAAGATTGAGACTCTAGGCGACCGGATTAAATCAACGGAGCGAGCCTTTAATGATCTAATTAAGAGCGCTGAGGAGAATGTAATTAAGCCAGCTAGAAAGATGGTAAAGCTTGGCGCTCCATCTAGCTCTAAATTAAAAGCTATTGAAGATATCGATGATGAGGTAAGACAGATCGCGCCAAAGGAACTTGGCTCCGCCGCCCTAGATGATGGCGATGATGATTTAGATGAAGGTGAGAGCGATGAGAAGTAGTCTGCCAACTCCTTCGATAAAGAGCCCAATAAAGGGTGCGGGCTTAACAAAGCCTGGAGTAGTCATACTCCAATTTCTAGCAATTTCATTTGTTGCGCTAATTGAAATTTTCTTTAGATCAAATGTTGGCTTTCTAACTGGCCTTGCCATCTGGGCTTCTTACTATGGCGCGCTGATTTATGGTCGAGATGGAACCACCTATGTCGCAGTAGTTAATCCCCCACTTGCCTTTGGCCTTGCAGCGATAGTGCTGCTGCCATCAGTTGGCGGGGCATCGCTATCAATTACTCGCCTTGGAGTTGATCTAGTTTCAGGACTTGCAAGCGTTGCACCATTTCTAATCACTGGCTCAATTTTTGGCTGGTGGTATTACTTTAAAGAGCGAAAGAAACTACTTTCCAGCGGCTCTTAAATCTTTTCTTAGCTCAGGCGGGATAGCAAAGAGCAGGTGCTCCTCCATTGCGGTAATAGTCTCAACATCGCTATAGCCACGAGCTGCAAGCTCAGATAAGAGATCAGTTACTAGAATTTCAGGAACTGATGCCCCGCTTGAAACACCTATCGTTTCAACCCCTTCAAACCAGCTATCTTCAAGCTGGTTTGCATAATCAATTAGATATCCAGCCTTTGCGCCATATTCCAGCGCAACTTCAACTAGACGCACAGAATTTGAAGAGTTCTTTGAGCCAACTACAAGAACTAGATCGGCCTCAGGCGCTATCTGTTTAATTGCCACTTGGCGATTCTGTGTTGCATAACAGATGTCATCAGATGGCGGATCTTGAAGATTTGGAAAGCGCTGCTTAAGAATTGCAACTGCATCAAGGGTTTCATCAACGCTAAGTGTGGTCTGGGAGAGCCAAGCCACACCCTTATTTGGATCAATCTCAACACTTCTTGCGCCATCTAGGCCATCAACTAACTTCACATGATCTGGGGCTTCACCCGCTGTTCCTTCAACCTCTTCATGTCCCTCATGGCCAATGAGAAGAATCTGGAGATCATCTTTAGCAAAGCGGCGCGCCTCTTGATGAACTTTAGTAACTAGGGGGCAGGTGGCATCAATAGTTTTTAAATTTCGCTCAGCTGCTTCTTTATGAACCTGAGGCGAGACGCCATGGGCTGAAAAAATAACAATTGAGCCCTCCGGCACTTCATCTGTCTCATCAACAAATATCGCGCCTTTTTTCTCAAGTGATGAAACGACATGAATATTATGAACAATCTGCTTTCGCACATAGACCGGGGCGCCATAGAGATCAAGGGCCTTCTCAACAGTGATTACTGCTCGATCAACGCCTGCGCAATAGCCTCGCGGCGCAGCAAGCAGGACTCGTTTAGCCATAGCCCTATCCTATTAGCATTACCCAATGCTCGAAACTTCAAGTGAAAAGCCTGCCCCGGTAAGGGTTATCTCTGAGGCGATTAGTGAATATATAAATCGCTTAGGACAGGTTTGGGTTGAAGGAGAGATTGCTCAGTTAAATGATCGAGCCGGCTCTGGAATGATTTATATCAGGCTTAGAGATCCAAGCGTTGATATGTATTTAGAGGTCACCTGCCCAAGATCAGTTTTTAAAGCAGTTGCGCCACTTAGTGAGAATGCTCGAGTTGTAATTAATTCAAAAGTTAATTTCTATACTCCAACCGGACGTCTCTCACTTAGCGCCAAAGAGATCCGCCAAGTTGGCGTTGGTGAATTACTTGCTCGCCTTGAAGCGCTTAAAAAAGTCCTTGCAGCAGAGGGGCTATTTGCCCTTGAGCGAAAAAAGAGGCTGCCATTTCTGCCAAATAAAATTGGACTTATCTGTGGCAGGGCAAGCGCTGCGGAAAAAGATGTTAAGGAGAATGCTCGAAGAAGATGGCCAGCGGTTCGCTTTGAAACTAGGGAGGTAGCAGTTCAAGGAGCTGATGCTGTTGTCCAGGTATCGGCTGCCTTGCGAGAGCTTGATAACGATCCAGAAGTTGATGTCATCATTATTACAAGAGGAGGGGGATCCTTTGAGGACCTCCTTGCCTTCTCAGATGAAGGGCTAGTAAGACTTGCTGCCGCTTGCAAGAAACCAATTGTTAGCGCTATTGGCCATGAACAAGATACTCCACTACTTGATTTAGTTGCTGATGTTCGAGCTTCAACTCCAACAGATGCAGCAAAATTAGTAGTTCCTGATTTTCAAGAAGAGGTTGGCAAAATCAAGAATCTAAGAGAGCGCTCTGATAGAAAGATTAATGACTTGGTAATTCTTGAAATGACCAAGATTGTGAACTTAATCCAAAGACCTGTAATGAAAGATCCATTAATTATGGTCACCTCAAGGCAAGAGATAATTTCAGGCTTTATTTCCCGCTCATTTATGAGCATGAACTCCAAGCTCCTAAGAGCCTTTGATGAAGTAACCCATATTGCTGCCAGGGTTAGAACCCTCTCCCCGCAGGCCACCCTTGATCGCGGATATTCAGTTGTTCAAAAAAGCGATGGAGTTATTGTCAAAGATCCAGCTGCTCTTGCCTCGGGTGAGAAGATTCAATTACGTATGGCTAAAGGTGTGGCCCTTGCGACAGCTCTTGGCAGCCAAGAAGATAGTAAAAGCGAGTAGATTACGAATATGGCCCAGCTAAGTTATGAGCAAGCTCGCGATGAGCTAGCAAGCGTCGTAGCAACTCTTGAAGCTGGCGGGGTTGGTTTGGAAGAATCTTTAAAACTCTGGGAGCGCGGCGAGGAGCTTGCTGCAATTTGTCAGCAGTGGCTCGATGGCGCACGCGCAAAACTAGAGGCAGCAAAATCTCAAGCAGAAGCTGAGTAAGTCATGCCGGAATTTATCTATGAAGATCTACTTCCGGTTGGGCCAGATACCACTCAATATCGCCTAGTTACTAATGAAGGGGTCTCAACCTTTCAAGGCGATGGAAAGACTTTCCTTAAAGTATCTCCTGAGGCAATTAGAAACTTAACCGAGGTAGCTCTCCACGATATCTCTCACTATCTCCGTAGTGAACATTTGCAGCAACTAGCAAATATCCTTAAAGATCCTGAGAGCTCTGCCAATGATCGCTTTGTTGCACTTGATTTACTTAAAAATGCCAATATCGCAGCAGGTGGAATTCTTCCGATGTGCCAAGACACAGGAACTGCAATTGTTATGGGTAAAAAAGGCCAGCAGGTCTTAACTTCAGAGCAAGATGAAGTAACAATATCTAAAGGGATTTATGATGCATTTACCAAGCTAAATCTGCGCTACTCCCAATTAGCACCTGTCACAACCTGGGAGGAGAAGAACACTGGTAATAACCTGCCGGCTCAAGTTGAGATTTACTCTGATTATAAAAACGCTGAGGAATATAACTTTCTCTTTATTGCAAAAGGCGGCGGAAGTGCTAATAAGTCATTTCTCTATCAAGAGACAAAAGCAATCCTAAATCCAACATCTTTTATCACCTGGCTGGAGGAGAAGCTGCGCTCACTTGGAACTGCTGCTTGCCCTCCCTATCACCTAGCTATTGTCATTGGTGGAACATCAGCGGAGTTCACTGCAAAGACGGCAAAGCTTGCCTCAACTAAGTATCTAGATTCACTACCTACAACAGGTGATGCCAGAACTGGAAGAGCCTTTAGAGATCTAGAACTTGAAAAAGAGGTTTTAGCCCTCACCCAAAAACTTGGAATCGGCGCGCAATTTGGCGGCAAATACTTCTGCCATGATGTAAGAGTCATTCGCCTTCCAAGACATGGCGCCTCACTTCCTATTTCAATTGCAGTCTCTTGCTCAGCAGATCGCCAGGCAAAGGCCAAGATCACTAAAGATGGCGTATTTATTGAAGTATTAGAGCGCGATCCAGCCCACTTCCTTCCAGAGACTACAGATGATCACTTAGATGAAAACGTGGTCAATATCGATCTAAACCAACCTATGGACCAGATCTTGGCTGAGCTTTCAAAGCACCCAGTAAAGACTCGGTTATCACTGAGCGGAACAATGGTTGTGGCGCGAGATCTCGCCCATGCAAAATTAAAGGAGTTGGTTGATTCAGGAAAATCTCTACCTGAATATTTCAAGAAATATCCAGTTTATTACGCAGGACCTGCCAAGACTCCAAAAGGATATGCCTCAGGATCTTTTGGACCAACAACTGCTGGTCGAATGGATTCCTATGTTGAGTATTTTCAAGCACTCGGCGGCTCGCTAATAATGCTTGCTAAAGGTAATCGCTCCAAGCAGGTTACTGATGCTTGCAAGAAAAATGGTGGCTTCTATCTAGGCTCTATTGGAGGTCCTGCTGCTCGCCTTGCTCAAGATTGCATAAAGAAAGTTGAAGTTCTTGATTATGAAGAACTTGGTATGGAGGCAGTTTGGAAGATTGAAGTTGAAAACTTCCCAGCATTTATCGTTGTTGATGATAAAGGAAATGATTTTTACGCAGAAACTCGCCGGCCACTTAGCATTGGTAAGGGACCGGTAAGTTAATTTCTAGTTAGAGTTTATTTGGCTCGATTGTCATTTTACGGCCGATACCATTCTTAAACATATCAACCGCTTTAACGTAATCATCTAATCCAAACCGATGACTAATCATTACATCAGGCTTTAAAACACCAGATGCTAGTAGATCACCTGCTCGATCAAAACTTTGTAACGCCTTGTAAATCGCATCAACGACTTCTTCGCGAACCTCAAACACCTTGACCAGAGTTTT
>CAKZXY010000108.1 GCA_937883945.1 uncultured Clavibacter sp.
GGTTGGTGGCGGAGCAGCTCTAGTTCATGCTGCAACTGTTCTCGATGGCGATCTTGGCCATGAGGGAGATTCAGCAGTTGGTGTTCGCTTAGTTGCTAAAGCCTGCCAAGAGCCACTTCGTTGGATTGCAGAAAATGCAGGACAAGAGGGGTATGTAGTTGTAGCAAAGGTCAGAACGCTAAAGCCAAATGAAGGCTTTAATGCGGCAACTGATGAGTATGGCGATCTAGTTAAAGCTGGAGTTATCGATCCAGTTAAGGTCACTCGCTCAGCTCTTGCCAATGCTGCCTCCATTGCTGCAATGTTTATTACAACTGAAGCCCTTGTCTTTGAAACTCCAGAAGATAAGAAGGATGAAGCATCAGGTCATGGCCATAGCCATGGACCAGGTGGCCATAGTCACTAATTTAAGTAGTAAAGAAAGAGCCCTGATGGAAAACATCAGGGCTCTTTCTCTATAAACTCACGCCCATGGTCAGCGAATCTCTCAATATCTCAACTCAAATCTGGGCGATAACCCTTGGCGTCATTTTTCTAGTAACCCTTGGTGATTTGATCTGGGCCTGGTTTCACCGAAACTCTATAACCACCTTAAAAGAGGCGGCAATCTGGACTGGAATATATGTTTCAGCAGCAATTGCCTTTGGAATCTCGCTTCGAAGTTGGGGAGGGCAGACCAAGTCAGCTGAGTTCTTTGCCGGTTGGATAACTGAGTATTCACTCTCAATCGATAATCTCTTTGTATTTCTCATTATTTTATCGAGGTTAAAGATTGAGAAAGAGAAAGAGCAGCTAGTGCTCCTTCTAGGAATTTTGATGGCCCTTGTAATGCGTGGCTTCTTCATCATTATTGGCGCTGCCGTTGTGGAGCGCTTTGTAGCCGTATTCTTCTTCTTCGGAGCTATTTTGATTTGGACTGCATATAAGTTAATTACCGAAGATCCCGAGGAAGATGAGTGGCAAGAAAATCGCGTAATTACCTCACTCAGAAAGCGTGGCTACTCCACCTTTACTATCGCTCTGGTTGCGCTAGGAACTACTGATCTCCTCTTTGCACTTGATTCAATCCCAGCAATCTTTGGTCTAACTAGAGATCCTTATATTGTCTTTATGGCTAATGCCTTTGCTCTTATGGGGCTTCGCCAGCTTTATTTCCTCGTTGGAATATTACTAAAGCGTCTAGTTTATCTCTCCAAGGGTTTATCAATTGTTCTTGGCTTTATTGGTATTAAATTAATTATCGAAGCTCTTCATGGAGTTGGTATTGATTACATCTATGGATTTAAGGTGCCCCATATTTCATTAACTGTCTCACTTGGCGTGATTATCTCTGCCTTGGCGGTAACGACAGTTTTCAGCCTTCGGGCGAGTGGGAAGAACGAAAAAGGTAAAGAGTAAGTAGTCGCGCTAGGCGCTATGAGGGTTACTCTGGCGAGAAGCGCGAGAGATGATCTCAAGTCGCTCATCTTCAGTTAATCCGCCCCAGATTCCATATGGCTCTTGTGAGGCAAGGGCGTGTGCTCTACAAGCCGCTAAGACTGGACAAGTTGCACAGACCGCCTTTGCAGCATTCTCTCTAGCGCGACGCCTTGGGCCACGTTCCCCATCTGGATGAAAGAACATCTCAGTTGGAAGTGAGCGGCAGGCGCCTTCAAATTGCCACTGCCAGTTATCGATAACTGGCTTTGGTAGGCGGGAGGTCTCTGACATGGCCCCAATGTACAATCGCGCCATAGGTTGTTCAAGTACTTTGGGGTAATTTCTTTGATTTCAGGTCGCAAAAGTAGGTGATAAGCACCACTATTGGCCCATGGCCCAGCGCCCCAAAAGTGCCAACCTTAAATCAAGCCTCAATGATGAGGCTCTCACGGTAGCTGCCGTGGCTAGAAGGCTCGGAGTAGCTCCAGCGACCCTTAGAACTTGGGATAGGCGCTATGGCCTTGGCCCATCCAGTCATGTTGAAGGCGAGCACCGTAGATATAACGCTAAAGATCTCGCCCGAATTACCTTGATGCGAAAGCTGATTATCCAAGGATATTCACCCTCTGATGCTGCGCAAGCTGCGCTAAAGAGTAGGACAAACAGTATTGAAAGCTCACCAAATAAAGATGCGGCATATGGGCCAGCAGATTGCGCTAATTTGATTGAATCCATTCTAAGGGCAGCAAGAGTTTATGATCGAAGCTACATAGAAAATACCTTAAGAGATCAGGTTAGCAAACGAGGAATTATTGCTACCTGGAATGAGTTAATAGTTCCAGTTTTAATCGCAGTAGGAAATGAATGGGCAGAGCTTGGTACTGGTATTGAGATAGAGCATTTACTAACTGAGATAATTACTCGCCTTATGCAGAGTTCAAATCAGACTCCAGATCTTCCAATTAATTCCCGACCAGTGCTACTTGCCTGTATTGGCGAGGAGATGCATACCCTGGCTCTCTACACTCTAGGAGCAGCTCTTGCGGAGAGAAATATTCAGTCGCAATTTCTAGGAGCGAGAACTCCTATTTCAGCAGTGGGAGCGGTAGTAAAAAAGTCTGCGCCTCCAGCAGTCTTTCTCTGGGCTCAGCTAGCTAAAAATGGAAAGTGTGAAGTTATTGGAGATATTCCAAAGATTAGACCTGCCCCACGAATCATTCTTGGTGGACCAGGATGGCGTAAATCTTCACGGAAATCAGTGGTGAGAGTCGATTGTTTGGATAGCGCAATTACTGAAATTACGCGGGCAGTTGGAGCTTAAATACCCTAGCCATTAAGGTGGAGTGGTGAGTGAGAGCGTTAATGAGAAGGTCGCAATGCTTGGCCTTACCTACGATGATGTTCTCCTGCTTCCAGATGCCTCAGAGGTAGTGCCTTCAGAGGTTGATACCAAGACTTATCTCACCCGCTCTATCCAATTAGATATCCCATTGATCTCCTCGGCGATGGATACCGTGACTGAATCAGCAATGGCAATTGCTATGGCTAAAGCGGGCGGAATTGGAATAATCCATAGAAACCTCGCTATTGATGAACAAGTAACTCATGTGAAGTTAGTTAAGGGAGCAAATCTAAGAGTTGGCGCAGCAGTTGGCGTTGGTGAAGATGGATTTGAACGAGCTGAGGCTTTAATTGGCGCTGGCGTTGATGTAATTGTCGTTGATACAGCTCATGGCCATCACCGAGCCGTTTTAGATGCGATAGTAAGAATTAAGAAGCACTTTCCTAAACAAGAGGTAATTGGTGGAAATGTTGCAACTAGAGCAGGAGCTCAAGCGCTAATTAATGCTGGAGCCGATGCAGTTAAAGTTGGAGTAGGACCTGGATCTATCTGCACCACACGAATTGTTGCTGGCGTTGGAGTTCCTCAGATAACTGCAATTATGGAGGCAGCTAAGGCATGTCAGAAAGCTGATATTCCATTGATTGCAGATGGCGGCTTGCAATACTCTGGAGATATCGCCAAAGCAATTGTTTCAGGGGCCGATTCCGTGATGCTTGGATCTCTTCTTGCAGGTTGTGATGAATCACCTGGTGAGCTAGTTGAAAGTGATGGAAGAAAATTTAAGATCTATCGCGGGATGGGCTCACTTGGCGCGATGCAATCAAGAGGCGAGCAGAAATCTTTTTCAAAAGATCGCTATATGCAAGATGATGTATTAGCTGAAGATAAATTAGTTCCAGAAGGTATTGAAGGAAAAGTCGCTTATCGAGGCAGCGTTGCTGAAGTGGTTCATCAATTAGTTGGCGGGCTCCGCTCAGGGATGGGATATGCCGGAGCGCAAGATATTGCAGCCCTGCAAAAACGTGGCCGGCTAATACAAATTACCGCAGCCGGCCTCTCTGAGAGCCACCCCCATGATGTATTAGATGTGGCTGATGCCCCTAATTACTATCGGAGTAAATAATGGTGGATATCGAGATCTCACCTGGCAAGAGAGCTAGAACTGCCTATTCATTTGATGACATTTCTATCGCTCCCTCGCGAAGAACTAGAGAACCAAGTGAGGTATCAATTGATTGGAAGATCGATGCCTATAGTTTTGGACTACCGCTGCTTGCAGCCCCTATGGATTCAGTGGTGTCGCCAGAGAGCGCTATCGCTATTGGGAAATTAGGTGGCCTTGGAGTATTAAATCTTGAAGGTCTATGGAGTAGATATGAAAATCCTAAGATTCAATTAGGCGAGATCTCATCTATTCCAGCAGAGCAAGCAACTAGACGTATGCAGGAGCTCTATCAAGCTCCTATTAGGGCAGAGTTAATTAAAGAACGGCTTGCAGAGATAAGAGCAGCAGGAGTCTGTGTTGCTGCAGCTCTTTCGCCGCAGCGCACTGCGCAGTTTCATAAGACTGTAATTGATGCCGGTGTTGATATTTTTGTTATTCGAGGAACAACGGTGAGCGCAGAGCACGTTTCAAAGACTAATGAGGCGTTAAACCTTAAGAAGTTTATCTATGAACTAGATGTTCCAGTAATTGTTGGAGGTTGTGCAACGGCGCAGAGCGCTCTTCATTTAATGAGAGCAGGAGCAGCTGGAGTATTAGTTGGTTTTGGCGGAGGAGCAGCCCATACCACTCGCCAAGTTCTAGGTATCTCTGTTCCTATGGCAACAGCTGTTGCTGATGTTGCTGCTGCAAGACGAGAGTATTTAGATGAATCTGGCGGGCGATATGTTCATGTAATTGCTGATGGCTCGGTTGGAAAAAGCGGAGATATTGCAAAGGCAATTGCCTGCGGCGCAGATGCAGTAATGCTCGGATCTCCACTTGCGCGGGCAGAATCAGCCCCAGGAAGAGGTTGGCATTGGGGGCCTGAAGCACATCACAGCGAATTGCCACGTGGCACAAGAGTTTATGTTGGAAGTACTGGAACTTTGGAGGAGATATTGCTTGGACCATCACACTCTGCTGATGGAAGTATGAATTTATTTGGCGCCCTGCGCCGGGCTATGGCAACCTCTGGCTACTCTGACTTAAAAGAGTTCCAGAGAGTTGAAATAGTTCTAAATAGAGCATAAGAAGGCGAGCTAGTGCAGAGCAATAATCATGTCTTGGTAATTGATTTTGGCGCGCAATATGCCCAGTTAATTGCTCGCCGGGTTCGCCAAGTAGGGGTCTATAGCGAGATTATCTCTCATAAGAGCTCGCTTGAAGAGATACTTGCAAGAAATCCCAAAGCGATAATTCTCTCTGGTGGGCCATCATCTGTATATGTTGATGATGCTCCCTTAATTGATCGGGCTTTATTTGAGCAGAATATTCCGATCTTTGGTATCTGTTATGGCTTTCAAGTTATGGCGCAATTACTTGGGGGCGAGGTAGCAAAGACAGGTTTAAGTGAATATGGCAGAACTGAATTTACTTCCGATAGTTCATCAAAGTTATTTTCAGGCCTTGATTCATCATTTAACGTCTGGATGAGCCATGGCGATAGCGTCACTAAGGCTCCAGAAGGCTTCAAAGCAATAGGAAGTAGCGCTTCAACTTTGGTTGCTGCCTTTGAAAGTGGCGATGGAAAATTAGCTGGAGTGCAATTTCATCCAGAGGTTGCCCATAGCGAAAATGGGCAGGAGATCCTGCGCAAATGGTTAATTGATATTGTTAAATGTAAGCCAACTTGGACCTCTGAAAATATTGTAGAAAATGAGATTATTAATATTAAATCTCAAGTTGCAGATAAACGAGTGATTTGCGGCCTCTCTGGCGGGGTTGATTCAGCAGTTGCTGCAGCGCTTGTTCAAAAAGCTATTGGAGGGCAGTTAACCTGCGTATTTGTTGACCATGGCCTGCTTAGGCAGGGTGAGGCTGAGCAAGTAGAAAAAGACTTTGTTGCAGCAACTGGCGTTGAACTTATGGTTGTTGATGCAAAGCAGAGGTTTCTAGATGCTCTAAAGGGCGTAAGAGATCCTGAGGAAAAGAGAAAGATTATTGGCAGGGAATTTATTCGAGTATTTGAAGATGCAGCTAAGAAGTTATCTGCAGATAGCAAAATAGAGTTTCTAGTTCAAGGAACGCTATATCCAGATGTAGTTGAATCAGGAGGCGGAAGCGGTACTGCAAATATTAAATCTCACCATAATGTGGGCGGCCTTCCAGATGATTTAGATTTTGAATTAATTGAACCACTTCGCACTCTCTTTAAGGATGAAGTTCGCCAAGTTGGGCTAGCTCTTGGCTTGCCAGATGCGATTATTTGGCGCCAACCATTCCCAGGTCCAGGCCTAGCAATTCGTATTGTCGGTGAAGTTACTGAAGAAAGACTTAGAATTTTGCGCCAGGCCGATTTAATCGCAAGAGAGGAATTACACTTAGCCGGTCTAGATCAAGTGATCTGGCAATCTCCAGTGGTATTACTTGCTGAGGTGCGTAGCGTAGGAGTTCAAGGAGATGGCAGAAGTTATGGCCATCCCATAGTCCTTCGCCCGGTATCAAGTGAGGATGCGATGACGGCAGATTGGTCGCGAGTGCCTTATGAAGTACTTGCCAAAATCTCAAATCGCATTACCAATGAAGTTAGTGAAGTTAATCGAGTTGTTCTTGATATAACTTCCAAGCCGCCAGGAACTATTGAGTGGGAGTAGGAAGAGTGAAAAGTAAGCGTAAAGTAATTGTTATTGCTCTGCTCTCTGCTGCGCTCTTAATTCCAATTGCTCCAGCGAGCGCTGATAGTAAAGAAATACAGGTAGCTGCTCCAGATAAAAAAGTTAAGTGCACAGTAAGTAAGGCATCAGCGCAATCTCCAATGCGAGTTCCTGCTCCGGAAAATCTCATGAAGCGAGCGCCAAAATATTTAAAGCTTCAGACTAACTGTGGAACCATTGTTATCGAAACCTTTGCAAAAGCTGCTCCAGTAACTATTACTGTTATGTCTCAGCTAGCTAAAGGTGGTTATTTCAATAAAACGCTCTGTCATCGCCTAACCACAGAGGGCATATTCGTTCTTCAATGCGGCGATCCAACTGCAACTGGTTCAGGTGGACCAACATTTAGATATCGTGATGAGAATCTGCCATTGGCTGCTGAAAATAATTATCCTGAAGGAAGCGTAGCTATGGCCAATTCAGGACCAAATACCAATGGCTCTCAGTTCTTTCTGGTCTATAAGGACACCACACTTGGGCCTAATTACACCCTCTGGGGGAAGATAGTTTCAGGACTTGAAATTGTTAAATACATTGCTCAAGGTGGCGTTAAAGATGGAGGAGTGGATGGAGCTCCACTTCGAACAATTGGGATTGAAAGAGCTGTAACTAGGAATTCGTAACTCTTTTGAGTAATGATAAAGTTTGACTA
>CAKZXY010000109.1 GCA_937883945.1 uncultured Clavibacter sp.
CTATCTCCAGCCAAAGTGGCATCAGCTACATCAAAACCAGTTGCTTGAACTCTTCCCTGATAATAAAGAGCGATATCTTCTTCATCAATTACTGCTTTGGCAGCGCTAGTATCAAAAGCAATCTGACTACAAGCCGCTGCTAGCTCTCTGGTATCACTTCCTGTGGCATCAACTAGCGCGCTAATTGCAGCAGCTGAAATCTTGCGTCCTTGTCTTTCAAATTCCTGGGCAACAAAGCTTGATTTATCACTCTCTTTCTTCATCGCCTCACAGAGAATAATCTCAGGCTTTAACTTCTTAATTTTTTCAAGAAGTGCTTTCCCTTTAACGCCGCCCTTATGAATAAAAATAAGATGAAGCGAGGGATCAAGCTCTGTTAGGTAATTTTCTACCTCTTCTTGCACCTCACTAATTAAATCCTGTAAATCTTTTAAAACAACAACGCGCTTATCAGCAAAGAGTGAGGGAGAAATTGCTGAGGCAAAGCTGCCAACTTCTAATTCAGCACCTTCCAATACAGTTTTCTCATAATCACCTCGCGCCCCGAGCGCATCGGCTAGAGCTCGATCTGCTAAAACGCTCTCTGCGCCATGGATAAGTAAGAGGTTTGCTAGAGCCATTGAATCTGCCACCACTTCCTTCCCATATTCCTAGAAGTGAATATATAGCCCATCGCCCCCTCATCAAACCTCCAAGACGAAGTAGGCGCTGTGGTTAACTCTATAAAACTACATTAACAAACTTTGGAGCCTTGGTAATTACTTTCTTAGGGCTTACTCCCCCAAGATCAGCCAATAGCGCAGGATCACTTAAAGCCATTTTCTCAAGGGCTTCATCGGTAATATCAGGTGATACTTCAACTCTAGATTTGATTTTGCCGTTTATCTGAAAGATAGCGGTAACAGAGTCTTGGGTTAATAACTTTGGATCAACACTTGGCCATCCCGCTCTAGCAACTGATGGCTCATGGCCCAATACCTCCCACATCTCCTCAGCGGCATAAGGCGCGATTAAGGAGAGTGAAATCGCCACTATTTCAACAGCTTCTCTTACTGCAGCATCTGATGGACCAACACCTGAATCAACTGCTTTTCTTGCAGCATTTACTAGCTCCATAATCCTTGCCACAACAACATTGAATCTAAAGGACTCGACAGCAAATGAAATATCTTGAAGAGCTTTATGAGAAATCTTTCTTAACTCTAAATCACCTTTTGAGAAATCAATTCCTGGCTCACTCTTGACATCTCCAGCAAGGCGCCAAGCTCGATGCAAGAACTTAGATGATCCAGTTGGGGAGACATCGCCCCAATCGACATCATCCTCCGGTGGACCGGCAAAGACCATTGAAAGGCGAATGGCATCTACGCCATGTTTCTCAAGTTCTTCAGAGAGGGCAACTAAATTGCCACGGCTCTTACTCATAGCAGAGCCATCCATTAAAACCATTCCCTGATTAAGAAGCCTGGTGAATGGCTCTGAGAAGTTGATATATCCCATATCTTTTAAGGCTTTGGTAAAAAAACGTGAATAGAGAAGATGCAAGATGGCATGGGTTACTCCCCCTACATATTGATCAACCGGTAGCCAGGTATCAACTTCCTTTCTATCAAAAGGTTTATCGTGGGTGTTAACGCTGGTGTAGCGCAAGAAATACCAAGATGAGTCAACAAAGGTATCCATGGTGTCAGTATCTCTAAGAGCGTCTGCGCCGCACTTTGGGCATTTAACGTTGACCCAATCTGTTGCTGTGGCAAGAGGCGAAGTTCCCTTTGGCCTTAAATCTAACGACTTAGAGTCAGGCAATTTAATTGGTAGATCACTTTCGCTAACCGGCACTTCACCGCATTTCTCACAGTGAATAATTGGAAATGGAGTTCCCCAATAACGCTGACGTGAAATTAACCAATCTCTTAGGCGATAGTTGTTAGATGCCTTTGCTAAATTCTTTGCCTCAAGCTCTCCAATTATTTTTCCAATTGCTGCTGCGCTATCAAGCCCATTTAAGCTGCCAGAGTTGACCATTACCCCAGAGCCACTCGTAGCAACGCCGCTAAGTGCAGGATCTTCTTGCCCCTCTACTTGAACCACCACTCTTACCGGCAGTTTCATCGCTCTAGCAAAATCTAAATCTCTCTGATCATGAGCAGGAACAGCCATGATGGCCCCAGTTCCATAATCAGCTAATACATAATCACTAGCCCAAATTGGAATTCGCTCGTTATTAACTGGATTTATTGCATAGCGTCCTAGAAAAATACCGCTCTTGGCTCTATCAGTTGCCAATCTATCAATATCACTTGCTGACTTAACGCTATCAAAGTACTTTTCAAAATCACCCTGCACGCTGGTGTTAGCCACTAACTCTCTAGCTAATTCGCTATCAACGGCAACCACCATAAATGTTGCGCCATAGAGAGTATCGGGCCTAGTGGTATA
This sequence comes from uncultured Clavibacter sp., assembly GCA_937883945.1. Taxonomy (GTDB): domain Bacteria; phylum Actinomycetota; class Actinomycetes; order Nanopelagicales; family Nanopelagicaceae; genus MAG-120802. Next base: position 2,440 of record CAKZXY010000109.1, read on the forward strand.
GACCGTTAAGGCTTCATCTCTTCCTTCAATATTGAATTTAACTTCAGCTCCAACAGATTTTCCAATCCAATTGCGCTGCATAGTTAGAACTTTCTCAGGCCACTTGCCCTCAAGTTCTTTCATGTCATCGAGTAATCTCTCAGCGTAATCAGTTATCTTGAAATACCACTGACTTAACTTCTTCTTTGTTACTGGATTATCACAGCGTTCACAAAGCCCTGCAATCACCTGCTCATTTGCCAAAACTGTTTGGCAATCCGGGCACCAATTAACTGGTGAGTTCTTACGATAAGCCAGACCTTTTTCGTATAGCTTTAAAAATATCCATTGATTCCATCGGTAGTACTCACTATCGCAGGTGTAGAGCACTCGATCCCAATCAAATGAGCAGGCATACCTACGCATTGAAGCTTTCTGGGTGTTTATATTTTCATAGGTCCAGATACTTGGATCTTCATTACGCTTGATTGCAGCATTTTCTGCAGGAAGACCAAATGCATCCCAGCCAATTGGATGCATGACGTTAAAGCCCTTCTGCACCCAATAACGAGCAATCACATCACCTAAGGCATATGCCTCGGCATGGCCCATATGAAGATCGCCTGATGGATAAGGAAACATATCCAGTACATATTTCTTAGGGCGGGGATCACTTGCATCCCCTGATCTAAATGGCGCTAACTTGTCCCATACTGGCAACCACTTCTCTTGAATAAAGTGAAAGTCATAGGCCGAGAGCATTGCCCTAGATTACCGCCAATTAACTCCAGTTAATTCACTACTAACGCTCCAGAGGTTTCGCGCCAAGCCTTGATCATAGGCAATAGAGCGAGCTCTTGTTGCTTTTGGAAAACCGCGCATCTCCAATAATCCATCAGGACCAAGATATGAAGCGCCATAGAGATTTGGAAATGTTGCTGCGCATAGAGTTGGAAGCGCTCCCCTTGATGCTGATTGCGCAATAAGGGCGTTAGCAAAGGCTGTGCCTCGCTGCTCAATAATGCTTCCTCGCATCTTTGGTCCAACGCTCTGCAAGTTGGTATTTGCATAACCAGGATGGGCAGCAAATGCGCTAAAACTATAATTAGCTTTTCTAGCAATTCTCTCTAATTCGAATGTAAATAGCAGATTAGCTAACTTGCTTGCCCCATAGGCCGACCATGGTTGATATTTAATTCTGCCAAGGCAGATATCTCTAATTGCATCTTGGCTGCCTTGGCCAAAATTTCCAAATCTATGAGCCGCACTTGATACTGAAACAACTCTTGATTTGATTCGATCCGATAAAAGCCCAGCAAGTGCAAAATGGCCTAGATGATTAACTCCCATTTGCAGTTCAAAATCATCAGCAGTTTTTGTAAATGGAGTTGCCATTACCCCAGCATTTAATATCAAAACATCTATCTCTTGCTTTACCTCTCTCGCTGCTTTTCTAACGCTAGTTAGATCTGATAAATCTAACTGCAAGACTTTGGCTCTCTGACTCGATAGTTCTTTTACTACCTGCTCAGCTTTCTTTAGATCTCTTGCAGCAATTGTTACCAGCGCCCCTGCTCTAATTAGTTCTCTAGCGCTCTCAAGGCCAATGCCGCTAGTTGCTCCAGTTATAAGAAAGTGTTTGCCACTTTGATTACCGAGATCACTTGCATTCCAACCGCGAGGAATTACTTGGAGAGCGAGCGCGTTTTTCTCTGAGTTACTATCCATAACGTGGAGCTAAGGGGACTTGAACCCCTGACCCCCTGCATGCCATGCAGGTGCGCTACCAGCTGCGCCATAGCCCCGAACTTTTTATCTCTTTTCTTAACTTTCAGAGCAGACCTTACCTCAAACTAAGCCCCGCTCTCCTCCCCATATATCGGCTCAGGTAGTGAGCCGGAGTTATGTTCGACTAAAACCCAACCTGGGCGATGATGGCCATTTTCTAATATCGACCATGAAGCATTTGATAATCCACCAAGTGATGACCATTGCTTCATCGGCATATCTAACATCTTTCCTAAAATGCAACGAGCTGTTCCACCATGAGTTGCAACTATTAGCGTTGAAACATCACCTCTTAATCCCTTTTCAATTGCTCTCACAGCCCTTGTGGCAATCTCACTTCTCTTTTCGCCAACTTCTCCTGCTCGCTCATCATCGCCATCTAACCAATGAACAAATCGATGATAATCCTCAGCTCTATTCTGCTCTCCAGTTTTGCCTTCCCAATTGCCGCCATTTGTCTCTCTTAAATCTGGATCTATCTGCACCTCAAGGCCAGATAATTTAGCTAGCGCCTCTGCAGTTTTTCTCGCTCTTATTAAGTCACTTGAAATTATTCTCGAAGGCTCAAGATTAAGTAGTAGTGGCGCTGCTCGCTCGGCCTGGCGAATACCTACCTCATTTAAGGCAATATCTGAATGTCCCTGAAAGCGATTAGCGATATTCCAATCAGTTTGGCCATGGCGCCAGAGAACTATGCGTTGTCTCTGCATTTTTATTTGCCTGCCTTAAAAGCATCAGCTGCAGCAATTGCATCTAATTTAATACTTGGGCAATCATTCCAAAGCCGATCTAGGCTGTAGTACTGGCGCGCCTGCTGGGTTTGAACATGAACAACTAAATCTTGATAGTCAAGAAGTATCCAGCTCTCCGAGCTCTCACGCCTAGTTGGCTTCTCTCCCAAGAGTGATAATTGGCGCTCTACTTCATCAGCAATTGCATCAATTTGTCGCTCGTTACCTCCGCTGATTAAGAGAAAAACTTCACTTAAGAGCATCTGCTCTGATAAATCCATCGCTAGTAGATCGCTTCCAAGCTTGTCTATAGCGGCAGCGGCAGCTATCTGTGTGTGTTCTAGAGTTGATTTACGCGGCGGCATAGATCCCATGGCTCTTTATATAGGCAACAACTCCAGAGGGTAGAAGTGATTCAAAGGGCTCTGACGCCTTTATCAAATTGCGAACCTTGGTTGAGGAGAGATCAAGTGCCTTTATCTCTATCTGACTATAAGTAATTGACTCTGGAATTTTAGGAATCTCTAATTTCTGACCAGGACGATTAACTACTAAGAATTCAACGCTCTTTGCAACCTGCTCTATCTCTTTCCACTCATTAATTTTTGCAAAAGCATCGCTACCAATTATCCAAACTAGATTATCTCCAGGGTTTTGTAGCTTGAAATACTCAATACTTTGATAGGCATAACTTGGCCCTGAGTTATCGATTTCAAACCTGCTTATCTCTAGCTCTCGATATTTATTCATGCAATCCTTCAATGCAATTTCAACCATAGCAAGACGATCTGCGCCACTAGCTGCAACGCTTTTCTGCCAAGGAGCGCCGGCAGGAATAACAATAAATCTTTCAAAACGGCCAGAATTTAAGAGCTCTTCAATAAGGAAAAGATGCCCGTTATGGATGGGGTCAAAACTTCCCCCAAATAAGGCGATTGATTTAGTCGCGATCAAGGCGTAGTACTAGATAGAGCATCAGCATTAAAGTGGCAAAGGTAAAGACTCCGAAAAATACTGGAGGGGCGGGAAGTTCACGCTTGACCTCACTGAAGCTCTCCATCACCATTGCAATTGAAAATAACTTAATCACATCCCTATCCTAACCCTTAGGTCCATTCTTCAATAATTCTATAAAACTCTTCTCATCAAGAGTCGGAACACCAAGCTCTGCCGCCTTACCTGCCTTAGATCCTGGCTCGCTACCAACAACTACATAATCTGTTTTCTTAGAGACCGATGATGAGACCTTTCCGCCCCGCTCAATAATGGCCTCATTTACGCTATCTCTGGTAAAGCCATCTAATGAACCGGTAACTACCAAGGTCAATCCCTTTAAAGTTTGGGCTTTATCACTTGATGAAACCCCCTCCATTTTCACCCCAGCTTTTGCCCATTTAGCCACAATTTGAGCGCGCCAATCTTGAGCAAAGAATTCTTTAACGCTCTCTGCAATTACAGATCCCACGCCATCAACTGAGGCGAGCTCTTGAGCGCTAGCAGCAGCAATCTTGGCAATTGATCCAAAGTGATTAGCTAGACCTTGAGCTGCCGTTGGACCAACATGGCGAATTGAGAGCGCAACTAATATCCTCCAAAGCGGTCGCTGCTTAGCTTCATTTAGCGCCTCTAGTAACTTCTCAGCATTAGCGCCAAGGGTTCCATCTTTCTTCCTGAAAAACTCACTCTTTAATAATTTTTTACTATCTAAATCAAAGATATCTGATTCATCAACTATCAACTTATCTTCTAGAAGCGCGCTCGTTGCTTCATAGCCAAGAACATCAATATCAAGAGCGGCTCTTGATCCGATGTAATAGATTCGCTCGCGAAGTTGGGCTGGGCAACTTCTAGTATTTGGACAGCGAATATCAACATCGCCCTGGCTCATCGCACGAAGTTTGCTGCCGCACTCTGGACAATTACTTGGCATGACAAATGCGCGCTCTGTTCCATTACGACTTTCAATAACTGGCCCAAGAATCTCAGGGATAACATCCCCAGCTTTTCTAAGCACTACAACATCGCCTATCAAAATTCCTTTTCTTACCACTTCTTCCATATTATGTAGCGTGGCATTACTTACGCTTGAGCCTGAGACTCTTACCGCCTCCATAAATGCAAAAGGTGTTACTCGCCCGGTTCTACCAACGCTAACCTTTATATCAAGAAGCTTGGTAGTTACCTCCTCTGGCGGATACTTATAAGCAATTGCCCATTTAGGAGCGCGAGATGTGAAGCCTAGAGTTCTTTGCGCCTCTCGCTCATTTACCTTAATTACTACGCCATCTATCTCATGCTCAATTCCATGGCGATTTTGCAAGTAATA
>CAKZXY010000110.1 GCA_937883945.1 uncultured Clavibacter sp.
GTAGCAAAAGTAGTGACAGGCACTCTTGCCTTGCCTCATAGCTATGGACGTCTGCAATTTGGCGAAGATCTTGAGCTAACTTTCCGCACCCTAATCGGCACTGGCCTAAATGGCAATGTTGCAGCGGTAGTGGTTATTGGAATTGAACCTAATTGGACCCAGAGAGTTGCCAATGGCATCGCTAAATCTGGAAAACCAGTCGCTTCATTCTCCATTGAAGGCAAAGGCGATCTTCAAACAATTGCTGATGCAGCGCGCGTTGCTCAAGTCTTCTTGCAAGATGCATCAGAGATTGCTCGCGAATTTGCAAGTGAGGGCGATTTAATCCTTTCAATTAAATGTGGTGAGTCAGATACGACATCAGGACTTGGCTCATGTCCAACAACATCAGAGGCGGTAGATCGCTGGGTTGCAGCTGGAGGAACAGTTTTCTTTGGAGAAACTTCAGAGCTAACTGGCGGCGAACATCTAATTGCAGATCGCTGCATTGATGATGCTTGCCGAAATCTCTTCCAAACAACTTATGACAATTACATCAAAGTAATTGAATCAACCGGTGCTAACTTACTTGGTTCTCAACCAACCCAGGGAAATATCGCAGGTGGTCTAACAACAATTGAGGAGAAGGCTCTAGGAAATATTGCTAAGACTGGATCTGTTCCAGTTGTTGGCGTGCTAGCACCAGCAGTTGCGCCACCTAGAAATAAACCAGGTCTTTATTTCATGGATACTTCATCAGCTGCTGCCGAGTGTGTCACTCTTATGGCTGCAGCAGGGGCTGTCATTCACCTATTTCCAACAGGACAAGGAAATGTGATTGGTAATCCAATTGAGCCAGTTTTGAAGTTAACTGCCAATAAGAAGACCGCTGCATCAATGCCAGAACATATTGATCTTGATGTATCTGGTCTATTGCGTCAGGAATATAACTTGAGTAAAGCTGGCGACATGATGATGGATGTAATTGAGCGAACTGTTAATGGAAGACTCTGCGCTGCAGAGGCTCTAGGACATCGCGAATTCACCTTCACCAAGCTCTATATCAGCGCCTAGAAGTAACCCTCGATTACCTAAAGAAAAAGGACTGGTTCGTGATATTAATTAGTGAAGATGTTTGGAGCGCAGAATTTGAAGCGCTTGCTAAATCTTTTCCATTAATTCGCGAACCAGAACTTTGGAGCAATACTGAAGAGCTAAAGGCAAAGCTAGCAACTGCAACAGCCCTAGTGGTGAGAAATCGAACTCAAGTAAATAGAGACTTGATTGCATCTGCTAAGAATTTAAAGATAATTGCAAGAGCTGGAGTAGGGCTAGACAATATTGATGTAAAAGCTGCCGATGAGTTTGGCGTGGTGGTGAGCGCTGCTCTTGGTATTAATGCCACCGCTGTTGGTGAAGAGACGCTAGCTATGGCGCTTGCTCTATCTAGGAAGTTAATTGAATTAGATTCAAGCACTAGAGAGGGGCAATGGAATAGAAAGGCGGGAGTTGAGATCTCAGGTAAAACCTGGGGACTTCTAGGATTTGGAGCAACGGCTAGAGCAACTGCTGAACTTCTAAAAGGATTTAAAGTAAAAGTTCTGGCATATGACCCCTTTGCAAAACCAGAGCAGAGTTATTTAGATTCTATAAATTGCCAGATGAGCTCACTTGATGAAGTGATTTCAAACTCAGACTTCATATCTGTCCATCTGCCAGCAACTAGTGAGACTAAAGAGATTATTGATAGCAAGAAGCTCTCTGCTATGAAAAAGAGCGCTCTACTAATTAGCGTGGGCCGCGGTGAGGTAATTAACGAAGCTGACCTAGAGAAAGCTCTAAGAGATGGCGTAATTGCAGGAGCGGGCCTTGATGTTAGAGCTCAAGAGCCACCAAAGGATAAGCGCTTTACAGATCTTGATAACGTTATTTTAGCTCCCCATGTCGCTGGTATTACCCAGGAGAGTCAGGCAGCAATTAATAGAGTATTAGTTAGTGAGATAAGAGCAGCCCTTAGCGGCCAGGGTCAAAGTTATGCTGTTGGCGTTATAAAGCAGGCTAAGTAATGGGAATTTTAGTTGATAAAGCTCTATCGCATGCCACTTCACTTCTTGTTAAAGCTGGAGTAAATGAGATTAATTCAGCAAAAACTGCTCGCGCCATAGTCACCTCTGATGTTTGGGGCAATCCCAGCCATGGACTAATGCGACTACCTTTCTATTTACAGAGATTGACTCAAGGCGGAGTTAATCCAAAGGCTGAGTTAAAGATAGTTTCAGAATTTGGTTCCACAATTTCACTTGATGGTCAAGATGGATTAGGCCACTGGCAGCTTCTTGATGGCGCTGTTATTGGGGTAGATAAAGCAAAGCAACACGGTATCTCACTTGTTTCAATTTCTAGCTCAAGTCACTGCGGCGCACTTGGGGTTTATCTCTATCCTGCACTTGATGCAAAAATGATTTCAATGATTTTTACAAATGGCCCAGCGGTAATGCCTGCAGTTGGTGGAAATTCTCCGATACTTTCCACTAGCCCAATTGCTTGCGCAATCCCATCAAATCCTCCAATGATTGTTGATCTCTCAACATCTGCTGTTGCAAGGGGCAAAATAGCAAGCGCCGCTAAAGCTGGTGGCTCAATTCCGCAAGGTTGGGCAGTTAATGAAAAAGGTGAAGCAATTACCGATGCCAAGCAAGCTCTTATGGGAATGCTTGCTCCTCTTGGCGGAGCAAAGGGATTTGCACTTGGTTTGATGGTGGAATCACTCTCTGCTGGCCTTAGCGGAGGAGCTCTATCTAGAGCGGTTCCAGATATGTTTAATCCAGATGATGATAAAAAAGCGCAGGGAATTTCTCATACGGTAATAACTATTAATCCGGCAAGCATTGGCAAGGATTCTAAAGATGGACTTGATGGACTTGCTGCAAGTATTACCGCTAGCGGGGGAAGGCTTCCAGGAAGCAAGCGGGTAAACCCTAATAATTTAGGAAGCGGCGAAATAACCCTCGCTGATGCGGTAATTAGCGATCTTAACTCTTGGAGCCAAAAGCTTGGCTTAGAGAACATCTCATGAAATTAACTACTAGTAATTTAAAGTATTTCTCGGTTATCTCTATTTTTGTAGCCCTGGCCTATGGAATAAGTAAATTGCAGGGCGCAATCTCTCCGCTATTTATCTCACTACTCTTTGGATTGGCTCTAGTAAATACCGGGCTCTGGGGCGATGGCGGTAGAGAGGCAGCAAGCTTTGCAGCAAAGAGATGTATGCGCCTTGGGGTTGTGCTTCTTGGATTTCAGATCTCAATTGATAAGTTCATTGAAGTTGGGCCAAAGGGGCTCTTGGCAGTAGTAATCATTGTTACCGCTGTTTTTCTAGGCCTTAGATATGCAGCTATGAAAAGTGGCTCTAGTGAATCTTTCTCAACTCTTATTGCAGGCGGCTTTGCAATCTGCGGGGCAACTGCAATAGCTGCGATTAGTTCAACTAGAAAAAGCGAAGAGCGAGATGTTTCATATGCTGTGGCACTTGTTGCGCTCTGTGGCACGCTCTCAGTTTTTGTCATTCCACCACTTGCAAACTTATTTTCCTTAAGTGATGCAACTGCAGGTGCTTGGATTGGAGCTGCCGTTCATGATGTTGGACAAGTTATTGCCACCGCATCACTTATGGGTCCTGCCGCTCTTGATAGCGCAGTGATTGTGAAGCTAACTAGAGTTGTGCTGCTTATTCCACTAATACTTCTTCTCTCCTATAAAAGTAGTGAGAAGAAATCCTTAAAGAGCGCCACCCCTGTATTTGTCATTGGCTTTGTTGCCTGCGCCTTAATTGTTAATGCCCTCTCACTTCCAGAGAGCGCAATAAATATAGGAAAAGAGAGTTCAAAGATCTTCTTATCTCTTGGCTTATTAGGTATGGGCCTTTCGGTGAAGTGGGCATCGATTAAGGCCCTTGGGGCAAAACCTCTTGTTTTAGGGCTAATTGCCTGGGTAGCCTGCGGGGGATTTGCCTTGGCTGTCATCACCTCCGTTGGGCTCTAGGCGCGAATTTCCCTTTTCCCACCCCCTCTCATAAACTCGCCCTCTGCCCAAATGAGGGCTTGAGGCAAACAAAACGAGGTTAAAGCTTGGCTAAAAAAGATGGTGCAATCGAAATCGAAGGCACTGTAGCTGAAGCTCTACCTAATGCGATGTTTCGCGTTGAGCTCACCAATGGACATAAAGTGCTTGCACATATCAGCGGAAAGATGCGACAGAACTACATTCGTATCTTGCCGGAAGATCGTGTGATTGTAGAACTTAGTCCATATGACCTCACCAGAGGTCGCATCATTTATCGGTATAAGTAAGAAAGGGAGTCTGATCGTGAAGGTTAAACCAAGCGTGAAGAAGATTTGCGATAAGTGCAAAGTCATTCGTCGTAATGGTCGCGTTATGGTTATTTGCGACAATCTCCGTCATAAACAACGCCAGGGTTAAACCTGGTTTAAAAACTAAATATAAGAACGCGTGGCGCGACAGTAAGTAATTACTGACCTCCTGACTGAAAGCGGGAGCCGAAGAAAATTCTTCGGATAAGCGTTGCGGAGGACTTTCAGATTATGGAAAGAAGTTATAGATGGCACGTCTAGTTGGCGTTGATCTGCCGCGTGAAAAACGGCTTGAGGTCGCGCTGCAATATATCTTCGGCATTGGCCAGACCCGCGCGCAAGCAACTCTTGCTGCAACCGGTGTCTCACCAGATGTTCGAGTAAAAGATCTACAAGAGCCCGATCTAATTAAGCTCCGTGAATATATAGAAGCTAATTACAAGATCGAAGGTGATCTCCGCCGTGAGATTGCAGGCGATATTCGTCGCAAAGTTGAAATTCAGTGCTACCAAGGAATTCGCCACCGTAAGGGGCTTCCAGTTCGTGGTCAGCGCACCCATACCAACGCACGTACTCGTAAGGGTCCACGCGTTGCCATCGCTGGTAAGAAGAAGGAGACCAAGTAATGGCCGCGCCAAAAGCTAAACCTGCAGCTACAACTGCTGCTGCCCCTAAGGCAAAAGTAAAGGCACGTAAGAAAGAGAAGAAGAACGTTGCCCTTGGTCATGCCTATATAAAGAGCACTTTTAATAACACCATCGTGACTATCACTGATCCATCTGGAGCAGTTCTTGCTTGGGCATCATCTGGCCAAGTTGGATTTAAAGGTTCACGTAAATCAACTCCCTTTGCTGCGCAGCTAGCTGCTGAATCTGCCGCTAAGAAGGCGCAAGAGCATGGAGTTAAGAAAGTTGATGTCTTCGTCAAGGGCCCAGGCTCAGGACGCGAGACTGCAATTCGTTCACTACAAGCAGCTGGGCTAGAAGTTGGTGCCATCTCTGATGTCACACCTCTTGCTCATAACGGCTGCCGTCCACGTAAACCACGTCGAGTATAAGGAAGGGAGAAGAGAACATGGCCCGTTATGCAGGAGCAGATTGCAAGAGATGCCGCCGCGAGAAAGTGAAACTTTTCCTCAAAGGCTCGAAGTGCGATGGACCTAAGTGTCCAATTGAGTCACGCCCTTATCCACCAGGACAACATGGTCGAGCAAGAGCGAAGGAATCTGAGTACTTACTCCAGATGCGTGAGAAGCAGAAGTGCGCACGTATCTACGGTGTATTGGAAAAACAATTCCGTAACTATTACACCGAAGCAAGTCGTCTAGCTGGCAAGACTGGTGAGAACCTTCTTGTTCTCCTAGAGACTCGTCTAGATAACGTGATCTATCGCGCTGGTTTTGCAAAGAGCCGCGATATGGCCCGCCAGATTGTTCGTCATGGACACATTCTGGTTAATGGTCGCAAAGTTGATATTCCATCTTTCCATGTCAGCCAATTCGACATCATTGATGTGAGAACAAAGTCGCAAGACCTAACTCCATTCATTGTTGCAAGCGCTGAATTTGGTGAGAAGTCAGTACCGGCTTGGCTTGAAGTTGTGCCATCTTCGATGAGAATCATCGTTCATGGTCAACCAACTCGCGCCATTATCGATACTCAAGTTCAGGAACAACTTATCGTTGAGCTTTACTCCAAGTAATTGATAGGGCAGAGCGATCTGCTTCTATTAATCATCTGGCTAGCAAGGATTAAAAACTTCATAAAAGTAGGTACTAAGTGAGAGATCAAATAGTGGATCTCTCAAGATAATGGAGGAAAGAAGTGCTAATTGCACAGCGCCCAGTACTATCCGAGGAAGTAGTAAACGAGAGCCGTTCCCGTTTCATAATTGAACCGTTGGAGCCTGGCTTTGGATACACCCTAGGAAATTCACTACGTCGAACCCTGCTCTCATCTATCCCAGGAGCGGCTGTCACAAGCATCCGCGTTGCTGGAGCCTTGCATGAGTTCACCACTTTAGAAGGTGTTAAAGAGGATCTGACAGATATCGTTTTAAATATCAAGAACTTAGTTATTTCATCTGAAAATGATGAGCCATCTGTGGCCTATATTCGAAAGAATGGCTCAGGGGTAATTACTGGCGCAGATGTTGCTGTTCCAACTGGAGTTGCAATTCATAACCCAGATCTTCATATCGCCACTTTAAATACCAAGGCGAATGTGGAAATTGAGCTAACTATTGAGCGCGGCCGTGGCTATGTCACAGCGGTGCAGAATAAGTTGGTAGGAGCAGAAATTGGACGAATTCCAGTTGACTCCATCTACTCACCAGTGCTTCGTGTGACCTATAAGGTTGAAGCAACTCGTGTTGAGCAGAGAACAGACTTTGATCGCTTAATTGTTGATGTTGAGACAAAGCGTTCTATGAGCCCAAGAGATGCGCTAGCTTCTGCTGGAAAGACTTTAGTTGAGCTCTTTGGTCTTGCTCATGAGCTTAATTACGCAGCTGAAGGAATTGATCTTGGACCATCTATTCAAGATGCAGCACTTGCTGCAGATCTAGCCCTTCCAATCGAAGATCTAGATCTAACAGTTCGCTCCTATAACTGCCTAAAGCGCGAAGGAATCCACACCGTTGGAGAGCTTCTCTCACGCAGTGAGGCAGATCTATTAGATATCCGTAACTTTGGTTCAAAATCAATTGATGAAGTTAAGGCAAAGCTCACTTCAATGGGCATGCAACTTAAGGATTCACCAGTTGGCTTTGATCCGACACAACATCAGAACTATGGCGTCGATTACTCCGACGACCAGGCTTAAGGAGAGAGCTAATGCCACGTCCATCTAAAGGTCCGCGTCTTGGAAGCGGTCCATCCCATGAAAGATTGCTCCTTAGAACTCTTGCTGAGCAACTCTTTGAAAATGGCAAAGTTCGCACCACCGAAGCCAAGGCTCGTCGTCTGCGTCCACTTGCTGAAAAGTTAATCACCACTGCCAAGAAGGGTGATCTAGCTGCTCGTCGCCAAGTAATGGCCTCTATCTCTAATAAGGGCGTAGTTCATACTCTCTTTACTGAGATTGCGCCACGCTTTGAGTCCAGAAATGGTGGCTACACAAGAATTACCAAGATTGGTCCACGTAAGGGCGATAACGCTCCTATGGCAATCATTGAAGTAATAGCTGAAGGAACTCCTGCTAAAAAAGCGGTAGTTAATGAGGCAGAGAAAGCAGCTAAGAAGGCAGCGCCAAAGAAGAAGAAGGCTGCCGCCGCTAAAGCGGAGTAGCTCTCTCTAATTTAAAATAAATAAAAGAAGTGTCAATGGAGCAACCCACTCTCAACCCTGAGAGTGGGTTTCTTCGTTTTAGGATTGATTTTTCCTATGATGGAAGCGCATTTAGTGGCTGGGCAAAGCAGCCAGATCAGAGAACTATTCAAGGCGAGATGGAAGTTGCTCTTAGCGGTTTAGTTCGAAATAAAGTTGATTTAATTGTGGCAGGAAGAACGGATGCTGGAGTTCATGCCAGTATGCAAGTTGCTCACTTTGATCTACCTGAGAGCGATAAATATGGAAATCCTTGGAACACTCAAGATCTGCAATATCGCCTCAATAGAATGCTCAGTGAGGAGATATTAGTTAGAGCGATTAGTAAAGCTCCAGATCATTTCCATGCCCGCTTTTCAGCGCTGCGCCGGACTTATATTTATAAGATTGCAGATGGACAGCAAGATATTGATCCATTAAAGAGATTTGATATCACGCCTTGGTATCGACACCTAGATTTAAGTAGGTTAAATGAGGCAAGTAGAAGACTTCTTGGAGACCATGATTTTGCAACGTTTTGCAAGCTTGGCGGCTCTGGAACTACTTTAAGAAGGCTTGAGGAATTTAGCTGGCAGAGAATGGCTGATTCAACCCTTCTTGCAAGAGTTACCGCTGATGCTTTCTGCTATTCAATGGTGAGAAATCTAGTAGGAGCAGTAGTCTGTGTTGGAGAGTCTCGCTTTGAGCCAGAGTGGATCTCATCGCTACTTGCCAATAAAACTAGAGTTAGTGAGAGCATGGTATTTCCAGCAAGAGGGTTAACACTTATTGCTATTGAGTATCCAGCCGATGATTTACTTGAAGCTCGTTTTAAATTAACAGCTCGCAGAAGAGATGAAGAGTAAATGGGGCAGATAAATGTAGTTGGAATTGAGTATGCCCTCTCAGATGGCCGGGTATTACTTAGTGATGTTTCCTTTCGGGTTGGCGAGGGATCAAAGGTTGCCCTGATTGGCCCTAATGGATCTGGCAAGACAACTTTATTTCGAATGATTGCAGGGGATATAACTGCCGATTCTGGTCAGATAATTATTAATGGTGGCCTTGGCGTTATGCGTCAATTTATTGGTTCTATTCGAGATGAATCAACGGTGAGAGATTTATTAATTTCAGTATCGCCGCTTCGCATTAGACAAGCTGCACAGAAACTTAAAGATGCTGAAAGTGAGATGGAGGCAAATAATTCTGAGAGAGAGCAGATGGCTTATGCCCAAGCACTTGCCGATTGGGGAGATGCTGGGGGATATGAACAAGAGGTGCTCTGGGATATTGCTGTTAATAACGCTCTAGCAAAGAGTTTTGATCGAGTATCTGATCGATTAGTTAATTCACTCTCTGGAGGAGAGCAGAAGAAGTTAGTTCTAGAGGTTTTATTAAGTGGCCCAGAGGAGGTATTAATCCTTGATGAGCCTGATAACTATCTAGATGTTCCAGCAAAGAGATGGCTAGAGGAGCAGATCAGAATTTCAAAGAAGACAATCCTCTTTATTAGCCATGATCGAGAGTTATTAGCAGCAACTGCTACCAAAGTTGTCACTCTTGAGCAGGGCATTACTGGAAATAGCGCCTGGATACACGGCGAGGGTTTTAATACTTGGCATGATGCAAGAAAAGCTCGTAATGCTCAATTCGCTCAATTCTTAGAGCGTTGGCAAGATGAACATAAGCGGTTAAAAGAACTAGTTCTAACTATGCAATGGCAAGCTGCTTCATCGCCAGATATGGCCTCCAGGTATCGAGCGATGCAAACTAGGCTTAGAAAGTTTGAAGAGATTGGCCCGCCGCCTCCGCCGCCTCTAGAACAAGATGTGAAGGTAAATCTAAAGAGCGGGAGAACTGGCGAACGCGTAGTTACCTGTAAGGATTTAACTTTAGAGAATCTCACTGAGCCCTTTACCTTTGAAATCTATTATCAAGATCGGGTAGCAATTCTTGGAAAGAATGGTTCTGGAAAATCTCACTTCCTTAGAAGACTCTCCGGTGATGAGAGCGTTAGATATAGCGGTGAGTTTAAACTCGGCGCAAGAGTTATTCCAGGTTTCTTTGCTCAGACTCATGCTCATCCTGAATTTGTCGGAAAGACTTTGCTGGAGATTTTATGGCATGAGAATTCATTGCAATTAGGGGCAGCTAAATCTGTTCTTGGTAGATATGAATTGGCCCAACAAGCAGAACAACAATTCACATCTTTATCTGGCGGACAGCAGGCGCGTTTTCAAGTTCTCTTACTTGAATTAGCTGGAGATACTCTCCTTCTTCTTGATGAGCCAACTGATAACTTAGATCTGGCAAGTGCTGAAGCGCTAGAGCGAGCACTTGATACTTATCAAGGAACTGTTATCGCTGTGACTCATGATCGCTGGTTTGCTAAAGGATTTACTAGATTTTTGATATTTGGCGCAGAGGGTGCGGTCTATGAGAGCCCTGAACCAGTCTGGAGCCATTAATCAGGCTCGATTTTGACCCCTTTGGGTAGTGCAGGTAATCTTCGCCTTCTGTCTCCGCTAGCTGTGGAGCGGCACTAATAGATAAGTACTTAAGAAAGAGAGTAAGCCCGTGCGCACCTTTTCACCGACCCCAAAGGATGTTGCTCGTCAATGGTATGTAATTGATGCAGCTGACGTTGTCCTTGGTCGCCTTGCTAGCCATGCCGCTGTCTTGCTTCGCGGAAAACATAAACCAACATTTGCTCCTCATATGGATATGGGAGATTTCGTAATTGTTATCAATGCCGAGAAGATTGTTTTAACTGGATCAAAGATGGCCAACAAAATGGCTTATCAGCACTCGCAATATCCAGGCGGTTTAACTGAGCGCAGCTATGAACAATTAATGGAGAAGTTCCCAACTCGCGCCGTTGAAAAGGCAATTAAGGGAATGCTTCCTAAGAACTCTATGGGTAAGCAGATGGCCTCTAAGTTAAAAGTTTATGCTGGCGCTGAACATCCTCATGGATCACAAGGACCAATTCCATATGTATTTACCCAGATCGATCAGATGAAGGTTGGTAAGTAAAAGATGAGCGAAAAAGAAGAGAATGTAACCACCTTTAGCTCTGCAACTCCTGCTGCTGCAACCAACCGCGCTGCTGTAATTGCAGCTGGCGCAGGTATTGGTCGTCGCAAGGAAGCTGTTGCTCGTGTTCGACTAACCCCAGGAACTGGTCGCTGGATTGTTAATAATAAGAATTTAGAAGTTTATTTCCCAAATAAAGTTCACCAACAGGCAGTCTCTGAGCCACTTCGCACAGTTGGCGCTGAAGGCAAATACGATGTTATTGCCCGTATTGATGGTGGCGGAATTTCAGGTCAAGCAGGAGCGCTTCGTCTAGGCGTTGCAAGAGCCCTAAATGAGATTGATACTGATGCAAATCGCCCAGCTTTAAAGAAGGCAAAATTCCTCACCCGTGATGCTCGCGTAATTGAACGCAAGAAATATGGTCTAAAGAAAGCACGTAAGCGTTCTCAATACAGCAAGCGTTAATTAGCAAAGAAGGAAAAATGGCGCTCTTTGGCACCGATGGTGTCCGAGGCGTTGCTGGCGTTGATCTCACCGCAGATCTTGCTTTTAATCTCTCAACTGCTGCCGCATCAGTTCTTGCAGATCTTGGTGAATTTGCCGGCCATTGCCCAACTGCAATTGTTGGTCAGGATTCAAGAGCCTCTGGGCAGTATTTAGAGGAGGCAATCTGTCGCGGGTTATCTAGCGCAGGTATTGATGTTTATCGAGTTGGAATACTTCCCACCCCTGCTATCTCATTTCTTGTTAAAGATCGAGGAGCAGATCTCGGGGTAATGATTAGCGCCTCTCATAACCCAGCAAGTGATAACGGAATTAAATTCTTTGATAGAACTGGATCAAAGCTAGCTGATCAAATTGAAGCAAAGATTGAGAGCGTATTAGGGAAGATAGTAGAGAGCTCTAATGGAGCAGGGAGTGTAATTGAAGATTTGGGCGCTAAAGAGAGTTATATCCAAAATCTTTTAAAGAGCCTTGATGGCAATTTAAGTGGGCTAAAAGTAGTTGTTGATTGCGCAAATGGAGCTGCATCTTTTGTAGCACCTGAACTTCTTAAAAGAGCTGGGGCTGAGGTTATTGCCATATCAGCATCTCCAAATGGCTTAAATATTAATGATAACTGCGGTTCGACTCATCTAGAGAATCTAATTGTAAAAGTTAAAAGCGAGAGAGCAGATATTGGAATTGCTCATGATGGCGATGCAGATCGAGTCCTAGCTATTGATGATAAAGGATCAGTTATCGATGGTGATTTCATATTAGGAATTCTTGCTCAAGATATGGAGCTACCAACAAAAACTGTTGTGGGAACTGTTATGACAAATCTAGGGCTGATTAAAGCTCTAGAAGAAAAAGGTATTAAATTTATTGCAACAGCTGTTGGTGATCGCTATGTCTTAGAGGAGATGCTAGCTGGAGGCCATACTTTAGGAGGAGAGCAATCAGGCCATATCATCATGAGCAAGTATGCAAATACTGGCGATGGTCTATTAACAGCCTTGCAACTAATTTCAAAACTTAAGAAGAGTGGCAAGAGTGCAAGTGAGTTAGCCTCATTTATGAAGCGTTATCCGCAAGTTCTTATCAATGTCTCAGGAGTAGCTAAAGAAAAATTAGCATCAAATCAAGTGATTTCAAAAGCGGTAGTTGATGTGCAGCAAAAATTGGGAGATAAGGGTCGAGTTCTGCTTCGCGCCTCAGGCACTGAAGCCCTAATTAGAGTGATGATTGAGGCCCAAGAACTATCTCTTGCTCAAGAATTAGCCTCAGAACTGGCAACGCTAGTAAAATCTGAACTCTCACTTTAAGGGAGCAAATTTAGATGTGCGGAATCATCGGTTATACCGGAGGCTCTCCTGCTCTTTCAATGGTGATTGAATCGCTTCGAAAGTTGGAATACCGGGGCTATGACTCAGCTGGTATTGCGTTAACTAGTAAAGCGGGCGAGAAATTAATTGTGGCTAAGCGCGCTGGAAAGTTAAGTAATTTAGAGAGCGCGCTAACTTCAGATCACGCTAATTCTCTAAGTGGAATTGGCCATACTCGCTGGGCAACCCATGGTGGACCAACTGATGAAAATGCCCATCCACATATATCAAGTGATGGAAAAGTTGCTGTTATTCATAACGGAATTATTGAAAATTACATAGAACTAAAAGCGGAGTTAGAAAAGCGTGGCCATAAATTCTCATCTCAGACAGATACTGAATCTGTTGCACATCTATTAAGTGATGAGTTTAATTTGAGTAAAGATTTAGCAGATGCGATGCGCAAGGTTTGTAAGCGACTTCGCGGCTCATTTACTCTACTTGCAATTTCATCTGATAACCCTGAGCTAATAGTTGGGGCAAGACGTAATTCACCGTTAGTTGTAGGACTTGGAAAGGGTGAGAACTTTCTAGCATCTGATGTCTCTGCATTTATTGCTCATACCAAGAGCGCTTTAGAGTTAGGTCAAGATCAAGTAGTGCAGGTAAGTCCTGATTCCGTTGTAGTCACAGATTTAGCTGGCAGACAAGTAAGTGCGAAGCCTTTTGAAATTACCTGGGATGCAAAGGCGGCAGAGCGCGGGGGATATACCCACTTTATGCTCAAGGAGATCTTCGAGCAGCCAAAGGCAATATCTGAAACCCTACTTGGAAGATTTAGTGATGACTCAAAAGTTATCTGCAGTGAGCTTGCAAGCCTTAATCTAGATATTGATCGAATTTTGATTTTAGCCTGTGGCACTGCCTATCACGCCGGGTTAATTGGAAAATATGCCATTGAGCAATGGGCAAAGATTGCTGTTGATGTTGAACTTGCCTCTGAGTTTAGATATCGAAAACCTTTTCTCACTGCTAAAACGCTTGTAATAACGATCTCTCAATCTGGTGAGACTATGGATACATTGATGGCTGCTCGCCATGCTAAAGAACTTGGCGCGGCAACGCTATCTATCTGCAACACCATGGGTTCATCAATTGCACGGGAATCTGATGCAGTCTTTTACACCCATGCAGGTCCTGAGATTGCAGTTGCATCAACTAAGGCGCTGCTAACACAGATTGTGGCGCTTAAAGTCATTGCTCTTTATTTGGCGCAGAATAATAAAAGCTCAAGTAGCGCTCAGATTGCAGCAATCATTACTGAGTTACTAGCGCTACCAAATAAAGTTGAGGAGATATTAGAAACTGTTGAACCACTTCGCGAGATGACTAGAGGTTTTAAAGATGCAACTTCAGTTCTCTTTCTTGGAAGGAATGTGGGATATCCAGCTGCGCTGGAGGGCGCCCTTAAACTAAAAGAGCTGGCATATATGCATGCTGAGGGTTTTGCCGGCGGAGAGCTTAAACATGGACCGATTGCTCTCATTGAAGAGGGAACTGCCGTCATTGCAATCTTGCCTCCTTCATCTAGCGCAATATCAGAAAAGATGCTTAGTAATATTCAAGAAGTTAGAGCGCGCGGAGCCAATGTAATTGCCATTGCAGATGCTTCAACTTCTCTTGATCTAAAACACATTATTAGAATTCCAAGTTGTGATGAATTATTACAATCAATACTTGCAATCGTTCCTTTGCAGGTCTTTGCCTATGAAATGGCTGTGGCACGAGGAAATGATGTTGATCAGCCAAGAAACCTAGCTAAATCGGTGACCGTGGAATGAGTGGTGCTAATAGCCTCTTTGATGATGTAGTTGATCAAAGAATTGAGATCCGTCGCCGGGAGATGAATATCGCCCTGGCTTGGTGCGCCGTATTACTTCTGGGCTTTGCTTTAGTAACTCTTGATGTCATTAATAAAGGTCTGTTATATAGATTTGATCAATTTGTGGCAGATCTAAGTCGTCCTAAGCTCTCTGGATTTACTAACTTTTTAGTGCTTCGAATTGATGACTTAGGACTTAGATGGATTACTGCGCTCATCTTGTTGATCACAGCAGGGCTGATTAGTAGAAGGTTTAAGTCCTTTAGACCACTAAACCTTTCTTTTCTATCATTATTATTTTTAAATATCTTTGTTGGCGCTTCTAAGATTTTCTTTGGAAGATGCAAGGCAAAAGAAGATTTTGATCTCTGTATGTTTAGCGATGGTATGGCATATCCCAGCGGCCATATTTCAAATGCGCTAGTAACTTGGGGACTCTTTGCCTACATCATCT
The DNA here is from genome assembly GCA_937883945.1 of uncultured Clavibacter sp. Classification (GTDB taxonomy): domain Bacteria; phylum Actinomycetota; class Actinomycetes; order Nanopelagicales; family Nanopelagicaceae; genus MAG-120802. The sequence continues at coordinate 14,837 of CAKZXY010000110.1, forward strand.
TTCGATATACCCATCGAGCTCCTTTTGAGGGTTTAAAGCTCTATTGGTTGGTAGCTGTTATAACTATTGCGGTAGGAGCGGTATCACTAATACGCAATACCCACTGGTTTACCGATCTTCTTGGTGGAATGTTTTTAGGTGGAGCTATTTTGGTTTTAGTTGTAGCAGTTGATCGCTTTATTCCCTCTACTCGCCAGCCTTCATAGGTATTTGAGTAAAGCAGCGATCAACTATGGAAAACAGGGCAGAGGTTCTTATAGATCTTGGAGCTATTCGAGAAAATATTAAATACTTAATGGGCAAAAGTGCTAAACCAGCGCTAGCTGTAGTGAAAGCAGATGGCTATGGCCATGGCCTACTTCCAGTAGCAAAGAGCGCCCTTAGCGCTGGTGCTAGCTGGCTAGGAGTTGCACTACTCGAGGAGGCAAGTGCCTTAAGACAAGGCGGGATAAGCGCGCCAATTATTGCCTGGCTAACCCCGATCACTGATGATTTCGAATCTGCAATCAATGAAGATATAGATATTGCAATTCCATCTCTTGCTCACCTTGAAGCAGTTACTGAAGCTGCCAGATCTTTAGGAAAGTGCGCCAGGGTTCATCTAGAAGTTGATACTGGAATGTCTCGCGGAGGAGCGCTTGATGAGTGGAGTGAATTGCTAGGTAGGGCAAAGAATTATCAAGACTCTGGGCTAATTACAGTTATTGGTATTTGGTCGCACTTTGCAAGAGCTGATGAGCTAGGGCATGAATTTAATAAAACACAGTTAGAGAATTTCAAGAATGCAGTATCAGAAGCAAAGAGTGTTGGGATTACTCCGGAAATAATTCACTTGAGTAATTCAGCAGCTGCTATAAATGATGCTGATTCACATTTTGATCTACTTCGCTTAGGTATTGCAATCTATGGACTATCACCAGATTTTTCACATATGGGAAGTTCTGAAAAACTAAATTTAAAACCTGCAATGAGTATCCGCGCCAGAATTCATTTAGTTAAAGATATCCCAGCGGGCTCTCAGGTTGGTTATGGTGGAAGTGCGATAACAAAAGTTGATACCAAGCTTGGAGTAATTGCAATGGGCTACTCTGATGGAATTCCAAGAAATGCAAATAGTAATGCTGGAGTACTGGTAGGTAATAAGCGAGCGCCAATTATCGGGCGAGTATCAATGGATCAATTTGTCGTGGATTTAGGCAGAGATAGCTCGGCAAAGGCTGGAGATTGGGCATACATTATTGGAAGTAATCCCTCTGATAGTTATACTTCGGCAAGTTCTTACACCGCCGATTCGTGGGCTAGCGCTAGCGCAACGATCAATTATGAGATCGTTACGCGAATAGCAGCTAGAGTAAAGCGAATCTATCAAGGCTAAAGGAGGGCGCATGACAGAAGGCGTTGTGCTCTCTGTTAATGATCTCTCGGTTAATTTTGGCGGCCTTAAAGCTCTAAATGGCGTCAACTTTGAATTAAGAAAGGGCGAAGTCCTAGGACTTATCGGCCCTAATGGCGCTGGAAAAACTACCGTCTTTAATGCGCTCTGCGGAATTGTCGCTCCAGATTCAGGATCTCTTGAATTAAATGGCAAAAAGATTAATTGGCCCAAACCTCATAAATTAGCAAAGCTAAAAATTGCAAGAACTCTGCAAGGCGTTGGTCTCTTTCCAGATTTAACTGTCTATGACAATGTGATGATTGGTGCAAGTAAGTTTGCTGAATCAGGCCTGCTTCGCGCAGCCTTTGGAACAAACCATAAAGATGAAAAGCGATTAAAGGAGAGAGCGCAAGCAGCTCTTGAGCGGGTCTATGTTGGAGCAGTTGCTGATAGAAGAGCGGACACTCTTGCCTATCCTGATACTAAGCGAGTCTCTATTGCTCGAGCGTTAGTAGCAGAGCCAGAAATATTATTACTTGATGAACCTGCAGGAGGGCTAGGTCCACAAGATATTGAATGGCTCAATAGCCTTATCAATAATCTTAAATCTCGCACCTCAATTATTATTGTTGAACATCATATGGATGTAGTCATGTCAGTCTGTGATCGAATCTATGTTTTAAACTTTGGAGAAATCATTGCATCTGGAACTCCAGCAGAGGTTAGAGATAATGAAGCAGTAATCCAGGCTTATCTTGGAACTAAATCAAAGGCCAAGTCATGAGTGGATTGGTAGTTAATAGACTTAGCGTCTCCCACGGAGCAATTGAGGCTCTTCGCGCAGTCTCATTTAGCGTTGAAGTTGGCCAACTTGCAGCAATTATTGGTTCAAATGGCGCTGGAAAAACAACGCTACTTCGCGCTCTCTCTGGGCTAAATAATCAAACTTCAGGAAGCGCGCAGTGGAATGAGCGAGAAATCCTCGGCGCAAGGCCTGATGCGCTCGTAAGAAGAGGTATTAGCCATGTCTCTGAGGGTAAATCTGTGATTGCAGAGTTAAGCGTTAAAGAAAATTTGATCTTAGGTGGAATTTGGCGAAGCAATAAGAGTGATACCAGCGCAGCAATTGCTGAGGTTGTAGAGCTCTTTCCAGTCTTGGGCCAGAGAATGAGTCAGAGCGCCGATTCTCTCTCAGGTGGGGAGCGGCAGATGCTTGCAATTGGCAGAGCTTTAGTTTCAAGACCTAAATTGTTATTACTAGATGAACCATCACTTGGACTTGCGCCACTTGTTATTGAACAAATATTTGCAACTATTGATCAACTTCGAAGAAAGCTTGGCTTAACAGTTGTTTTAGTCGAACAGAATGCAATGAGCGCGCTAGAGATTGCTGATATCGGAATCATTATTAACCTTGGTGAAGTTGTCGCCTCCGGAAAAGCAAGTGAGCTAATTGATGATCCCGCCCTACGAGCTGCTTACTTGGGGTACTAATGCAAAAAGTAATTGAGACTCTATTAATAGGACTATCAACCGGATCTATCTATGCCCTTATGTCTCTAGCACTTGTCTTAGTCTGGAGATCAACAAGGGTGGTTAACTTTGCTCAGGCAGGACAGGCGATGCTCTCTACCTATATTGGTTTTGAGATTGCATCTAGATCTGAGATTTTCTGGTTAGGACTTGTCTTTGCAATTGCAGCAGGTGCGCTAGTTGGCGCAGGCGTTGATTACTTCTTTATGCGCGTGCTCTTTAAACATGCAACTTCAGGTCCTGCAGCCGTTGTTGCACCTGTTATTGCCACTCTAGGTTTACTTGGACTTATCAGAAGTATCGTGGGGCTAACCTGGGGCGGAGAATTTAAATCTATTGAAGCCCCAGCCTCAACTGACGGCTTTAGCGTTGGAGATGGCACAATTCCATTTTCAGATCTAGATGTCTTAATCATTGCAACAGTTTCAATAATTCTTATTGCACTTGCCTATATTTTCCAGCGCACCAACTTAGGTCTTGCCCTTAGAGCCTCAGCCTATGCCCCTGAAATTGCTCAATTAGCTGGCATTAGAACTGCGAGAACTAGAACTATTGGATGGTCAATTGCAGGAGCAGTAGGAGGGGTTGCTGGAATGTTAGTAACTTCAAATAACTTCCTCTCACCTTATTCTTTAGATCTCTTACTTGTCTTTGGATTTATTGCAGCTGTTATTGGCGGACTTGAAAGTATGGTCGGCTCTGTAATCGGAGCTCTTGTGCTTGGAATTGGCCTTACATTTATTTTGAATTATGTCGGAACTTCTCTGGTATTTATTGGTGGCTTTAGCGTTCTGATTTTAGTGCTACTAATTAAGCCAGATGGAATTATGGCTAAAGGCAAGGCCCGCCGTGCGTAAGAAAATAGCTATCTTTATTCTCATTGGTTGGGCACTGCTAATCATCGGCGATCGCGTTGATGAACTGCGCGTCTATCAAGGCGCCCAGATGGCGATGTATACCATCGCACTTGCATCAATTGTTTTGCTAACCGGTTATTCAGGTCAGGTCTCACTTGGTAATGGCGCGATGATGGCTGTTGGTGGATATGGCGCAGCTCTTACTTTAAATAATTTAGGTAGTCCGATCTGGTTTGCATTCTTAATGGCAATTGTTACTGCATCACTATTTGGCGCGCTCCTTGGAGCAGCAGCAGCAAGAGTTTCGGGGCCTTATTTAGCAGGAACAACTCTTGCGCTAGCTGTTGGTCTTCCAGCAATTGCAAATCAATTTGCTTTCCTTGGCGGAGAGCCAGGACTTTTATTTGATGTTGGCTTCCCGCCAGAGAGATTTGGTGATGAATTCACGCAATACAAATGGTTCTTCTGGATTGCATGCTTTATTGCATTAATTGCTCTATTTATTACTTCTAATATTCTCGCTTCGCGCTTTGGCCGCACCTGGCGAGCAATTCGTGGAAATTCTCTAGCTGCAGAGCTCTGCGGGGTTCACTCATCACGTATGAAGGTCCTTGCCTTCACTGTTAGCTCTGGCCTTGCCGGTCTTGCCGGGGCGGTCCTGGCGATGACTATTAGCCTTGTCGCCCCTGGGGCCTATGGACTGGCGCTCTCATTTGCCCTGGTGACCGGGGCGGTTCTGGCTGGAATCTCAAGCCTTCCTGGGGTTGTCCTGGGGGCCTTCATTTTGGTTGTCATTCCTGAGATATCTGTGGCCCTTGCCGACAGGCTGGGTGATGCCGATAAACTAAATAACTATCTGCCAGGCTTAATTGTGAGCGTATTGCTGATCCTCTCAGTGATATTTACCCCAAATGGGCCTGGCGAGAACCTGCGTAAGCATCGCCATAAGAAGCCTGCGCATTAATTGGTTACTAGCCAGTAACCAATTAGATTAATAGAGATAGACCATACCCTCGATGGAAGGAAAACAATGATCAGAAAGACTCGTATAAAGCGAACCTGGCTCGCTGCTGCGGTGATTGCCTCTGGCTCTCTCCTAGCAACAGCGCTTCCAGCAAACGCAGAGACGGGCGTTAGCGCAAGTGAGATCAAACTTGGAATCACTCTGCCTCTAACTGGAGCAGCATCGCCAGGCTATAACAAGATCGGCAATGCGATGAATGCTTACTTCAAGTATGTCAATGACAATGGCGGCGTCTATGGACGCAAAGTCACTCTCATCCAGAAAAATGATGAGTACTCACCACAGTTGTCAATTTCTAAGACAAATGAATTAATTTTGCGAGATAAAGTTTTCGCTCTAGTTGGCCCTCTTGGAACTGCAAACTTCACCGCAGTTCACAAATCTGTTGGCCTTTCTAAGCGCGGAGTTCCTAGCCTTTTCCTAAACACGGGCTTTAGCGGATTTTCAAATAAGAAGAGCTATCCATCTTCTTTCATGATTCTTCCTTCCTACGCTATGGAAGCAAAGGTCATCGCCCAATTCCTCAAAGAGAACCATGCTGGAAAGAAACTCGGCATTGTTTATCAAAACGATGAGTTCGGTATTGATGGTCTAGGAGCTTTTAAAGCTGCTGGAACTAAGTTTGATGTTTCAATTCCTTACACCTCAGGCACACAGAGCGCCGCAACTGCACAGACCTGGGTCTCCCAGCTTGCAGCAGGTGGAGCTCAAGTAGTGGTCTTCTTTGGCGTAACTTCAGCAACTGCTCCACTTCTTGCGGTAGCTGCGGCTGCTAAATATGCACCGCAGTGGATTCTTGGATCAGTTGGTTCAGATCCATTAACACTTCGCGCACTTGGTGTTCCAGTAGCAGTCCTAAATGGCGCACAGACACCAGCTGGTAATCCATCACCAAATGACACTAGCGATGAGTATGTAAAGCAGTTCCAAGAGATCAATACCAAGTACAACACCGGTACTGCATTTGATGACTATGTACTTCAGGGCATGAATATCGGTTTAATGACCGTTCAAGCTCTAAGGGCCGCCGGAAAGAACTTAACCCGTAAAGGTCTAGTTCGCGCGATGGAGACAAAGGGATCTACCTTTGCATCTGTTGCTTACTCTCCTCTTGGCTTCTCAAAAACGAGCAATGTTGGCCATACCGGTTACTACATGGCAGTAATGGATGCCAATGGAGATAGAAAGCCATTTGGTGGAAAAGTAACGCTTTACACCACCGATAGCGGTTCTGGTCCAGTTGTTGTATCTACCTTCAAGCGTCCGGCAATGCCAGCGAAAGGATTACCAAGTAACTCATGAGAACCTTTAAATTCAAGCGTTCCTTAACGCTCGTAGCAGTTTCATCACTGCTCTCAATCACCGTTGTATCAATTCCAACGGCAGCGCAGGCAACTCCTGTTTGTACTACAACAGGAACAGTAACCACCTGTACTGGTGCTACCTCAGATAAGGCTCTTTACACAATAAAAGTTCCAGCAAAATACAATGGAACTGCTTATCTGTATTCAAGGGGTTTTCGTCCCAACGTGCCAGTTCCTGCGGGAATTCCAGTTTATGGTGGAAATCCAGTAGCAACCAATGCCTTTCATGTTTGGGGTAACAACACCGAACTTGAAGGATATCTTCTCGATAAGGGATATGCGGTTCTGGGTTCAGGCTTTGCTCGTCAAGGCTGGAACGCTGTCTCGGCCCTAAAGACCAATGTTGAGTTGATTGGTGTTTTCAAGAAGCAATTTGCTACCACCAAAAAGATTGTTGCGTATGGCGATTCGCAGGGCGGATTCCACGCAGCACTTTTGGCTGAGAAGTATCCTGACCTAATTAGCGCGGCTGGAAATGTCTGTGGCGTTAAAAATGTAGTCAAACTTGGCGAGGAAGCTTCCCACTTTATTTGGTTGATGAAGACTTTCTTCGATCCATCCATTAAGGGATTCAATTACTCTGCTGGACAAGCTGGTTATGTTGAGGCGATGACCGATCTTGGTAAAGCCTGGGCCGCGTTCTCAGCCATAGCAGGAGCCTTGGCTGCAAACCCAACTGCTCCAGCATGGCCCGCTACTTCAACAGTTCCTGCTGCACTCAAAGCAATTCCATCGCGAAGTGCAGTGGTATTAACTAGCTTGTTAGTTGGATTGCCACTGCAATCTGGCCACTTTGATTCCACCTCAGCTCCTCCAGGAGCGTCACCATCTGCAGCACTTGGTTTCCAAACTGCAATCAGTCCAACTTTTGCCGCCCTTGAAAACTGGGCTCAAATTCTTGGCTTTGCATTCTTGGCAAACTACGACACCGAGTTAGAAGTTGGCGGTGGTTGGTTTAATAACACCACAACTGATTACGCAGCACGCCTTGGTGAAGACCGCTTTATCTGGGCGAGTGCCCTTTCGGGTGAGTCTGCAACTAATGCATTGCTTGCTTACCTAGCAGCAGTACCACGAGTAAATGGTGATGCAGCTAAGGCAGCTAAATTGCCAGCAACCCTCGGAACTCTCTCGGCAGATCTAAAGGTTCCAATGGTTATTTACGCAAACCTAAATGGCCCAGTACTTGGCTCAGCAAATCAGCAATATTATGTTGATAAGTATGCAGCAGCACAGGAAGCACAATGGGCTGATAAAAAGAAGGCAGGAATTAGAACAAGGCCTGCAAATAATCTTCTTACTCTATGGAACTTACCGCCTGAAAAGTGGACAAAGTTCTCTGATACGGGATCTCCAATTGGATTCCTTGATTCAGCAACTGATGTAACTGGAAATGGTCACTGTAACCACACTATTAAGGAGTGGAAGACTATTTTCGATCTACTAGCCTACGCATCA
>CAKZXY010000111.1 GCA_937883945.1 uncultured Clavibacter sp.
CGCAAGGAAAATTAAAATGGGCGATGCAAGATTTTGCCGCGATATTAACTAGCCCTCCCCCTCAAAAGAGAAAGGAGCCTTGGAGAAAGACCTCTGGAATGCATGAGATTAAATCTCGATGTCAGCTAGCAATTATTCGGCAGCTCTGGCAGGTACGTGATGAGATTGCATCTTCAATTGATCTTGCCCCAGGACGACTTCTATCAGATGCAGTGATAGTCGCTCTAGCTAAATCCAATGTGAAAAGTAAAGATGAATTTATGAAACTTGGTGAAGCTAAAGCGCGAATTAGAAATGAAATTCAAAAGAGCTATGCCGACACCTGGCTAGAAACATTTCTTGCAGCTCAATCTCTAGAGCAAGAGCAGTGGCCAGAACTTCGAGGAAAGAGTGATTCTCTTCCGCCAGTAAAGATCTGGAAGGTGAAGTTTCCTATCGCCTATGCTCACTTAAGCCATGCCAAAGCCAAGTTAAATGAAATAGCAGTCGAGCTAAATATCCCCTTAGAAAATCTCATCGGCCCTGAGTTGGTAAGAAAGGTCTGCTTTGATCAAGCAAACGAGCAGCTCCATAAAATGAGCCCGGCTCTACTATCAAGAGTTGAAACACAGTTAAGGCTTAATGGGGCAAGAGAGTGGCAGATAGAAAAGTGCTCTCAAGCTCTGGCGGAAAGCCTCGGGGAAGCTGAGCCATTGCCCCCTTCCGCCCCAGTAGAGGATGAAACCGAGGCTCAGGAGTGAGATGAATTACGCAACATTAGAGTTGCGTAATTCGCCAGAGTTGGTTTAATCTCTACCCATGCTTAGTAATTTCCTGATAGCTCTTCGCGAAGGCCTTGAGGCTGCCCTCATCGTTGGAATTCTCGTTGCCTACGTGGTTAAAACCAACCGCCGCAATCTATTACCACCTTTATGGAGCGGAGTTGGTGTTGCTCTAGCTATCTCTTTTGCACTCGGTGGCTTCCTGGCTTTCACTTCAGCCGAACTTTCTGAAAGAGGCGAGGAATTCTTTGCTGGAACTACTTCTTTCGTGGCTGTCGCCTTAGTTACTTGGATGGTTTTTTGGATGAAGGCCACCGCCAGAGCCCTTAAAGATACTCTCCATGAAAAGGTTGAGACCGCTGCAATGGTGGGCCCCTTAGCTCTCGCCGCAGCAGCCTTTTTCGCCGTCGCACGTGAAGGCCTTGAGACCGCTCTTTTTGTCTACTCAAATTTTCAAGTTGCCGGATCAAAAATTCCTGCCACGGTTGGCCTGGTTTCAGGGCTGTTACTCTCAGTTTTCCTTGGATATGCAATATATCGAAGGGCGATTAAGTTCAATCTTTCTAAGTTCTTTACGATAACTGGCGTCGCACTGATTGTTGTTGCCGCTGGAGTTCTATCTTATGGAATCCATGAATTCCAAGAATTGGGCTGGCTCCCAGGGGAAGAGTCATATGCCTGGGATGTGACATCCTGGATGGCGGCAGATTCAATTATGGCCTCACTGCTTGCTGGAACGATCGGATTTGATACCACTATGTCTTGGTTGCAATTGCTGGCTTACGGTGCATACATTCTAGGAACGCTTTATCTATATCTAAGACCTGCCAAGAGTCTGACCCCTATAAAGCAGAGCTAATAACTGGAAAGCACTTTGCTAATAGGTTACTGACCAGTAACCTAGCGGTATGAATACTGCCACCACCTCAACAAATGTAGTTCTCCTTGATGCTGTTCGCTCTCCTTTTGGAAAAGCTGGAAGTTTATATGCCGGCACCCGCGCCGATGACATTATTGTTCGAACTATTCGCGGCCTTCTTGAGCGAAATCCATCGGTTAAGCCATCTGAAATTGATGATGTAGCAATTGCTGCTGCTACTCAATATGGCGATCAAGGAATGAATATTGGTAGAAGCGCATCACTTCTTGCAGGAATTCCAAATACTGTTCCAGGATATTCAATTGATCGTTGGTGCGCAGGCGCGCTAACTTCAGTAACTACTCTCGCAGGATCTATTGCTATGGGCGCATACGATCTTGCAATCGCTGGCGGAGTTGAACATATGGGTAATCACCCAATGGGCGATGGCATGGATCCAAACCCTAGATATTTAGCAGAGAAATTAGTTGATACCGATGCGCTTTCAATGGGAAATACGGCAGAGCGTCTCCACGATAAATTCCCACACTTAACTAAAGAGCGCGCAGATAAATACGCTCTTCGCTCTCAAGAAAAAACTGCTGCTGCATATAAGAGTGGCAAGATTCAACCTAATTTAATTCCAGTTGCAGTTAGAAACGCTGAGCAAGGTTGGGGGGTTGCAACAGTTGATGAACCACCAAGACCTGGAACAACTCTTGAAGCACTTGCCGCTCTTAAGACTCCATTTCGCCCTCAGGGCAGAGTTACTGCAGGAAATGCAGCAGGCTTAAATGATGGTGCAACAGCAGCGCTTCTTGCGAGCGAGAGTAAAGCTACAGAGCTAGGTCTATCACCAAAGGCAAGATTGATTACCTTTGCATTTGCTGGAGTTGAACCAGAGATTATGGGATATGGGCCTGTGCCATCAACGCTTAAGGCACTTGAAAAGGCAGGCTTAAAGATTGAAGATATTGGTCTATTTGAAATAAACGAAGCGTTCTCCATCCAAGTTCTCTCATTCCTTGACTACTTTGGAATTGGCGATGATGATCCAAGAGTAAATCTCTATGGTGGAGCAATTGCTGTTGGCCATCCACTTGCCTCATCTGGAATTCGTTTAATTCTCAACCTTGCTGAGGGCTTTAAAGATCACCCAGAAGTTAGATATGGAATTACCACTATGTGTATTGGACTTGGAATGGGTGGAACCATCATCTGGGAGAACCCAAATTATAAAAAGGGAGCATAAGTAACATGTCAGATATCGCAACTGCCCCTGATGAAGTAGTAACTAACGCCCTACTACGCCAAGTTGATTTATCAGCCTTTGGCGCATCTGGATCCCTTGCCTTAATAACTTTAGATAATGGCCACGATCACACTAGGCCAAATACCTTTGGAATCCAATCTCTTAACTCGCTAAATGATGCAATTACTGCAGCTGAAAGTAGCGATGCGGTAGCGATAGCAATTATTGGAAAACCTTTTATCTTTGCAGCTGGAGCAGATCTATCTGGCATCTCATATGTTGCCAAGAGAGAGCAATCACTAGCTTTTGGAAAATTGGGACATGACATCTTTAAACGACTTGGAAGAAGTAAGAAGGTTACCTTTGCCTTTATCAATGGACTTGCTCTAGGTGGCGGCCTTGAAGTAGGCCTGCATTGCAATTATCGAACTATTGCATCGACTGCTCTTACCGCTCTACCTGAGTGCTTCCTTGGAATAGTACCTGGCTGGGGTGGAGCAACTCTTCTTCCAAAATTAATTGGGCCAGAGAGAGCTGTGCAAGTAATTATTTTAAATGCCTTAAATAACAATACGATGATGAAGGCAAAAGAGGCACAGGGTCTTGGAGTTGTTGATGCAGTATTTGAACCTGCTGATTTTCTAGAAAAATCAATTGCCTTTGCTGCCAAAATAATTTCAGGAAGTGCGAAGATAGAGCGCAAAGACTATTCAACAGATTCCAATTGGGATAAAGCATTAGATACTGGCAAGGCTGCAATTGCTAAAAAATTTGGCGGAGCAGATATTGAAGCTCCAAGACGCGCCTTAGAACTCATCTCTGCTGCTAGGAGCAACACCCTAGATCAAGGCTTTGATGCTGAAGATCTAGCCCTTGCTGATTTAACTATGAGTGATCCCCTACGTGCATCCCTCTATGCATTTAACGTTATTCAAAAGAAGCGCAAAAAAGTAGAAGGTGCCCCTAAGCCAGCTCTGGCTCGCAAGGTGGGCAAAGTAGGTGTTGTTGGTGCGGGACTTATGGCTTCGCAGTTAGCACTTCTGCTTCTTCGTAACCTGAAGTGCCCAATCGTGATGACAGATATCGATCAAGAGCGCGCTGATAAGGGTGTTGCTTGGGTTAAGAATGAATTAGCAAAACTAGTTGAGAAGAAGCGTATGAGCCCAGAATCTGCAGCTCGCTTAGCTCTACTGATTTCCGGATCATCTGATCAAAATACTTTTGCTGGCTGTGATTTCATCATTGAAGCGATTTTTGAGGAGTTATCACTCAAGCAAGAGCTATTTAAGAAATTGGAGACAATCGTTTCACCGGAGTGTGTTCTAGCTACAAATACTTCATCTCTATCAGTTGAACGTATGAGTGAGGGACTTAAAAATCCAGAGCGAGTTGTTGGCTTCCACTTCTTTAATCCAGTTGCGATTATGCCGCTGTTAGAGGTGGCACGAACAAGTAAGACTGATGA
>CAKZXY010000112.1 GCA_937883945.1 uncultured Clavibacter sp.
TGATTCATGGCGATGCCGCATTTGCTGGACAGGGCGTGGTTTCTGAGACGCTAAATATGTCTCAACTTCGTGGCTATCGCACCGGAGGAACTATCCATGTAGTAATTAATAATCAAGTGGGCTTTACTACCTCACCTGATTCTGCTCGCACCTCTAGGTATTGCACTGATATTGCCAAGATGATTCAAGCTCCGGTTTTTCATGTCAACGGTGATGACCCTGAAGCATGTGTAAGAGTGGCAAGAGTTGCCTTTGAATATCGCCAGAGCTTCAATAAAGATGTCATCATCGACATGGTCTGCTACAGAAGGCGCGGACATAATGAGGGTGATGAACCAAGCTTTACTCAACCAAGAATGTATAAATTAATTGATGCCAAGCGTTCAACTCGTGTTCTCTACGCCGAAGCGCTAGTTGGACGAGGCGATATCACCCAAGATGAGTCTGATGAAATTGCGAAAGAATTCCAGGGCCAACTAGAAGCAACCTTCAATATGGTCCATGACAAACTTCCAGAGAAGCCTGCATTTAATAAGTTAGAGGAGCTAGATCCACTAAAGGCAAATACTGCAATTAGTGAAGAGATGGCAAGAAAGATTGCTGCTACTCAAATTGCAACACCGCAAGGATTTAAAGTACATCCAAAACTTGCTCCACAATTACAACGACGCATCACGATGTTAGATGATGGAACAATTGATTGGTCAGGTGGTGAGATGCTGGCACTTGGCTCACTATTACTAGAAGGACATACGGTAAGACTTGCAGGCCAAGATGTTGGCCGTGGAACTTTCTCTAATCGCCATGCTGTAATTCGTGATTATGAAAATGGATCAGAGTGGATTCCACTTCGAGAGCTAATAAGCGGAAGTACTCATCTATTTGTTATTGATTCACTACTCTCCGAGTATGCAGCCCTTGGCTTTGAATATGGTTACTCATTAGAGCGTGAAGATGCCTTAGTTCTCTGGGAAGCTCAATTTGGTGACTTTGCCAATGGAGCACAGACGATAATTGATGAATTTATCTCCTCATCTCTTCAAAAATGGGGCGAGAGATCATCGTTAGTAATGCTTCTGCCTCATGGATATGAAGGCCAGGGCCCTGATCACTCATCTGGTCGAATTGAGCGTTTCTTGACCTTGGCAGCTGAAAATAATATGACTATCGCCCAGCCAAGCTCTGCTGCATCTTATTTCCACCTCTTGCGTTGGCATGTGAAAAATCCAGCCAGAAGGCCATTGATTGTGTTTGAGCCAAAGTCAATGCTTAGGTTAAAAGCGGCAGCTGCGCAATTATCAGATTTCACCTCAGGAACCTTTACTCCAGTTCTAAGTGATCCTGCAATTAATAGCGCTTCAAAGATAGTTCTCTGTAGCGGAAAGATTTATTGGGAACTTGTAGCAGAGCGAGCAAAACGCTCAGATAACTCAACAGCGATAATACGATTAGAACAGCTTTATCCAATTGCTATCGATCAAATATTGGCAGAGCTTTCAAAAGCGCCAAACGCCAAGCTGATCTGGGTTCAAGATGAACCAGCAAATCAAGGTCCATGGCCATTTATTTCAAGTAATCTCCAAGAGGCACTTGGCGCAAGAAAGCTAAATAGGATTTCAAGAAAATCTGCTGCAAGCCCTGCCACTGGAAGTATCTATATGCATGAGCAGGAACAGAAAGCACTTCTTGCAGAAGTCTTTACAAGCTAGTCTTACTTCTACTTGCCCTCAGAGATAAGCGAGAGCGCTGCAGTTCTAGCTAGAAAAGTTACTCTCTCAACAAGTGCGCGGCGCATAACTGATGCTGCAATTAGCCGAGAGCCATCGTGTATCTCACAAGCAAAGGTAAGAAAGCCTTCTTCATAACTAACACATGTTGCAGAGCCTTGAATTTCACTGCCAATACCTAGGGCGTCATGAATCTCAAGTTCCATATCAATTAGCGTTGTAGTCTCGCCATTTTCCAAAAACTCAGCAATAGCTGAATTACAAGCACTTTCCATCAGGGTGATTAGAAAGCTCGATGAGAGTATCGGCATATCTCCACTGCCATGAGCTAGAGCGGTATCTCCCGGTCTAACTACCATCTGGGAAATACCAACAGCTCCAAGGACTAACTCTGCTTGCATAGAAATTAACTTAGCAGGGCGGGGTTAACTAAAAGGGAAAGTCGCGCCTGATTTCGTGAGAAGTTTCAATCTCTATTGAAGTTTGGCCATCTATTGTGATTTCAGTTCGGCGATACTGGGTAATAATCTCGCTCTGACTAGAGGCATATATCTCTTGGCTTGCAAGCTCAGCAAGACGGAGAGCAATCTGTTCTTGGAGGCTAGAAGGCGCGCTCTCACAACATGATCTAGTTAATAGAGATTGAATCAGATTAAGAGCAGCTCTCTGACTCTCCATCTCACCGCGACATCCTTGGCAATCTTGCAAGTGAAATGCAATTTCATTAAAGGTGGCAGAGTCATCGATTTCGTTATCAATAAATAGAACTAAACTCTCACAACACTTATCACAAGGGATACTCATTTCTTGCCTCCCTTTACATATCCAAGTTCAAGGGCGTAATCAGTTAACTTCTCACGTAGTTGCTTGCGCCCTCTATGAAGTCTTGACATAACTGTTCCGGTTGGCACACCAACAATCTCAGCAATCTCTTTATAAGAAAATCCTTCAACGTCTGCTAGATAAACAGCGATACGAAACTCCTCAGGAATTTCGGCTAGAGCTCGTTTAATATCACTATCAGGCAAGTGCTCCAAAGCAACATCCTCTGCTGATTTTCCTTGATCGCTGGTATGAGATGAGGCATCTGCTATCTGCCAATCTTCTAGCTCTTGATCTGATTGCTTAGGTCGCCTCTGATCTTTGCGATAAGTATTTATAAAAGTTGTAGTTAAAATTCGATATAGCCAAGCTTTTAAATTAGTCCCGGGCTCAAATTGATGAAAGGAAACATAGGCTTTGGCATAAGTATCTTGAACTAAATCTTGGGCATCTGCTGGATTCTTGGTATATCTAAGTGCTGCTGAATAGAGCTGGTTCATATATTGCAGCGCATCATCTTCAAACCTCTTGCGTCTCTGCTCAGCGCTTTCTTTCTCGCGATCAACGCGAACTAGCTCTCCAGCATCCCTGGAGCCTTGATTTGAAATTTCGGTCGGCATTAAATCCAAGGTTATCGCCATAGCAGCCTAACCCGCATATCCAGAGCTTTATTCCCTGCTTAAAAAAGGGTCTCAGGCTCTCCTAATTCAATTGGCTCTATTAGCCCTGGCCCGCTTCCAGCAATTGAGTTAACCGCACTTGATACTGGATGGAAGCCAAGATTTGCATCGGGATTTGGAATATCCATAAGAGATCTAATCTTGGCAACATCATTAATCTTGGGATTCATCCAATCTGCCCATCTATCTCTTGGGAGAAATACTGGCATCCTGCTATGAACTAGCGCTAATTGACCAACTGCTTGCCTGGTAATAATTGAAACAGATTGGATAACTCTTCCTGAAGGTGAAGTCCAACTTTGAAAGATTCCAGTAAAGGCTAGCAATTTATTATCATCTCTTGAAATATAAATCGGTTGCTTAGTCTTATATTTTCCAAGCTCACTCGCCCATTCATAGTAACCAGTTGCCGGAAGTAAACAGCGATTACTTCTAAAGGCGCTTTTAAAAGTTGGTTTCTCATGAACACTTTCAGATCTAGCATTTATAGCACTTGATTGAGATTTCGCTGCCTCATCATCGCTTTTGGACCAATGAGCAATAATTCCCCAAGAGGCAATTTCAATTGCTTGATTTTTAATGATGTAGACATCATTGGTCGGTTTTATATTCCAATCGGCAGGAAGGCTGAGTTCTGGAGCGCTATTGGTAGAGAACTCTTGAGCGATGTCGCTGATTTCCGCCGATAGGGCATATCTTCCGCACATACTCCTAATCTAATACTTAAGGCGATGAACTAGACTTTCAAGTATGTGGAGCGCACCCTTTAGGGCATCAAAGCCAATCTCGGGCGCTATAAATATTCCAGGGTCAAAATCTGTTACAAATCGAGCTCTAGTGTTAAGCGCACTTGCCTCATCGCCTTCAACGCTAAGAAAAGGCCTTCGATCAAGAGATACAGATTTAATGATCAAGGCGCTATCTAGCCTTGGTGTAAAGATTGAGATTGAGGAAGATCTTTGGCAGATAACTCCAGCGCCTTTGATGGGACCTGCGGGAATTGATGTTGGAAATGCTGGAACTGTTATGAGATTTCTTCCGCCCCTTGCAGCACTTGCCAACGGATTAATCTCCTTTGATGGTGATCCTCGTTCCCATCAGCGCCCACTGGGTCCAGTTATTAAGGCTCTAGAAAGTCTTGGGGTAAGCATTGAACATCAGGGTCGATATAGCTTGCCCTTGGTTATAAATGGCGCAGGCTATATAACTGGCGGAGAGGCTGAAATTGATGCCAGCGCTTCAAGCCAATTTCTCTCCTCACTCTTATTAGTTGCGCCTTTGATGAAGCAGGGTCTTAGAATAAAAAATGTTGGTAAGAGTCTTCCTTCAAAGCCCCATATTGAAATGACGATTGCGATGCTCGCCCAATATGGAGCAGTTGTTGATACTTCAATCGCTAATCAATGGAGCATTAAGCCAACTAAATTATTTGGAGTTGATTTAGTAATTGAGCCAGATCTTTCTAATGCTGCAGTCTTTATGGCAGCGCCCATACTTTGTGGCGGCGAAGTCATTATTAAAGATTGGCCAAGAAAAACTACACAACCAGGAGATCAATTAAGGCAGATATTTTCAGATATGGGTGGGGAGATTGATTTTGTGGATCAAGGTTTAAGAGTTAGATCAACAGGTCAGATAAGAGGTATCGATATTGATCTTGGTGATGTTGGCGAACTAACTCCAGTGATTGCAGCACTTGCTTCTCTTGCCGACTCCCCCTCATATCTTCGTGGCATCGGCCACTTAAGACTTCATGAAACAGATCGATTACGCGCGCTAAAAAATGAATTAACTGCCCTTGGAGCGCAAGTCCTTGAGGAAGAGAGCGCTCTTAGAATTAATCCAATGCCAATGAAAGCTGGAGTTTTTCACACCTATGATGATCATCGCCTTGCTACAGCTGGTGCGCTCATTGGCCTTGCTGTAAAGGGAGTTGAAGTTGAAAATATTGAAACAACTAGAAAGACAATTACTGATTTTCCCGCGCTTTGGAGCCAATTACTAAATGGTTAGACGCCGCCCTGAGGAGAGCGATATTCGCATTCGCCCGGCTAAATCAACGCGCCGGCGCAGTAAAGATAGGCCATCTCATAGTGACTCAATTGCGGCTCAAGTAATAACAGTTGATCGCGGCAGAACTCTATGTCGCATAGCTAGCGGACAGTTAGTTAGCGCAATGAAGGCTAGAGAGCTGGGAAAGAACTCAGTAGTGGTTGGAGATTTAGTAAATATCGTGGGAGATGTCAGCGGTGATACTGGATCCCTAGCCCGAATTGTTGCAGTCCAACCTAGACGTAATAGCTTAAGTAGAACTATTGATGATGCCGGGGCATTTGAAAAGACCATTGCGGCAAATCTTGATCAGATGATTATCGTTGCAGCATCTGCTGATCCGTCTCCTAGACAGGGATTTATTGATCGATGTTTAGCTGTGGCATTTGATCAAGGTATTAAGCCAATAATTGTGATGAGTAAGGCAGATTTAGCAGATCCTGATGAGTTCTTAAGTGCCTACAAAGATTTGGAAGTTGAGTATTTAAAATTAAAACGTGGTGATGATTTAACTCAATTACATAAAATACTTGAGGCAAAAGTTTCAGTCTTAATTGGCCACTCCGGAGTTGGTAAATCAACTCTTGTAAATGCACTCCTTGGTATCGAGAAGCGTGATACTGGAGATGTGAATTTAACAACTGGTAGGGGTCGTCATACCTCATCAAGTGCTATCTCCTTTGAACTGCCAAATGGAGGCTGGATTATTGATACCCCAGGGGTTAGATCTTTTGGCCTTGAACATATTGATAAATCAAGAGTTATCGCCTCATTTACTGAGTTTGAATCAGTCATAGCAAGCTGTCCTAAGAACTGCTCTCATGATGAAGCAACTTGTGCTCTAAATAACTATGTAAAGGCAAGTCCTCAAGCATCCTCCCGCTTAGCCAGCTTGCAGAGGCTGCTTGATTCAAGCAGTCAAGAGATAATCTAGGGACTATGGCCTATCCAGGAGATCTCCTAGGAGATATTGAATTACTTAAATCTCTCGCTGATTTAAGCGATGAGATCTCATCATCTAGATTTTTAGCACAGGACCTTAAAATAGAGAGTAAACCAGATCTCTCACCTGTCACCGATGCTGATAAGGCAGTTGAGGAGAAGATTAGAGAAGTACTAAGCGCCCAGCGCCCAAATGACAAAATTGTTGGAGAAGAGTTTGGAAGCGCAGAAGATATCAAGGCGATGGATAGATATTGGGTGATAGACCCAATTGATGGAACAAAGAACTTTTTAAGAGGCCTTCCAATCTGGGCCACGCTCATTGGTTTAGTACATAGGAATGAAAGTGGCCAAGATCGGGTTATAGCAGGCATGGTCTCATCTCCTGCTCTATTTCGCAGGTGGTATGCCGCAGAGGGTTTTGGAGCATTTACTGAAGTTAATTCAGGTACTGCAATTCAAATCAAAGCATCTAATGTGAAAGAGATATCGGATGCATCAATTTCATTTTCAGATTTAGTTGGTTGGGGACCAAGGAGAAATTCATATCTAGCATTTATGGATAAGGCCTGGAGAGCTAGAGGAATTGGTGATTTCTGGTCCCATATGTTGGTGGCAGAGGGAGCGGTAGATATTGCAGCTGAGCCAAGTCTTGCGCTCTGGGATATGGCAGCGGTAGCGATAATTGTTACTGAGGCTGGTGGAAGATTTAGCGATCTAGAAAATGTTACTGGCCCTTTTGGTAAAAGTGGAGTTTCAACAAATGGCCATCTGCACAATGCTTTTATTAGCGCGGTGAATTCATGAGCGAGACTGAAGTAGTAGATCTAGAACAGATTGATTTAAGTATTACTGGAATGACCTGCTCTTCTTGCGTTGGAAGAGTCGAGAAGTCGCTAAATGAAGTGCCTGGGGCAAAGGCCTCAGTAAATCTAGCTACCGATAGCGCTCATATTCTCATTCCTCGAGGGGCAAATCCGAAAGATTTAATTGCTGCGGTAGTTAAAGCAGGTTATAGCGCCAAGCTTCGCGGCGATGGTTATGAGAGTTTCTCTCACTCACGGGCTATGGGCTTTCGGTTAATCACTGCAATCTTGCTTACCATCCCAGTAATCACGCTCTCGATGTGGCATCAACTCCATCGCGAGGTCGATAAATTTATTCTCACCCAATTAGATTCATTTAATATCCCAGCTCCTCTTTATTCGCCAACTGGCTGGTTAGTTATTG
Organism: uncultured Clavibacter sp.; assembly: GCA_937883945.1. Classification (GTDB taxonomy): domain Bacteria; phylum Actinomycetota; class Actinomycetes; order Nanopelagicales; family Nanopelagicaceae; genus MAG-120802. The sequence continues at coordinate 7,454 of CAKZXY010000112.1, forward strand.
CCCTTAGCGCACCAGTGGTGCTCTTAATTGGTTGGCCGATTCATAGGGCCGCTCTTAAGAACTTTACTCATCCAAGTATGGATAATTTAATTTCATTAGGCTCCCTCACCGCACTTATCTGGTCTATCTATGCCAATTCATCTGGAAATGGCGATATCTATTCAGAAGTTGGCGCATCTGTTGTCACCTTTATTGTTCTTGGAAGATATCTTGAATCAAGGGCTAAGAGAAAAGCAGGATCATCCCTTGCCCACTTGCTCTCCCTAACCCCAAAACAGGTGATAATCATCAGGGGTGGCCAAGAGATAACAGCGCCTATTGCTAATTTAGTAATCGGCGATCACTGCTTAGTCAAAGCAGGTCAAGCTATTCCAACCGATGGAGTCGTCATTCAAGGATCAAGTGCTATTGATAACTCCTTACTAACTGGTGAATCACTACCGATAGATGTTCAAGCGGGAGCAAGCGTTATTGCGGGCGCGATTAATCTAAATTCTCCAATAGTTATTGAGGCAAAAAGAGTAGGAAGTGATACTGAACTTGCTCGCATTACCAAGATGGTCTTAACCGCCCAAGGCGAGAAAGCTCCTATCCAAAGACTTGCAGATCGAATAAGTAATGTTTTTGTGCCTATTGTTATTGCACTTGCAATTGCAACTTTTGCCACCTGGTATGGCCTCGGAAATTCACTAACCGATTCCATCACTGCCTCTGTAGCACTTTTAATTATTGCCTGTCCTTGCGCCTTAGGCCTTGCTACCCCAGTTGCGCTCCTTGTGGCATCTGGCAAAGGGGCTACCAACGGAATTATTCTTCGAAAGAGTTCATCACTTGAGATTGCAACAAAGATTGATACCGCCATCTTTGATAAGACTGGCACCCTGACAACAGGAGTGATGAAGGTACAGAACATCACCATTGCTGATCTTGGAGCATCTGGGCCAAAGATTTCAACATCAGATCTACTAGTTGCAGTTCATAGCCTCGAGCATGAGAGTAGCCATCCAATTGCAGTTGCCATCAGTAAGAGCCTTAGAGAGCAAGGAATTGCTAGAAGGAAATTTACTGATTATGTGGAGAGCGCTGGAATGGGAATTGCTGCTCGAATGCAATTTGGAGAGACACAGATGCCAGTTCTTATCGGGACTCCTGCCTCAATAAGGCGAGCGACCATCTCGCTTCACCCAGAATTAGAAGCGGCAATTACTTCTGCCCTTTCAAAAGGAAATTCAGTAGCGCTCGTTGCAGTAGATGGCGTTGCTATGGCTCTCTTTGAAGTTGGAGATAGCTTAAGAGTGGATGCAAGAGAAACTATTGCAGCTTTAAAAAATAGAGATATCGATAGCTGGCTCATCAGCGGTGATAGTCAAGAGGCTGCCGGACAGATTGCCGAGCAAGTAGGGATCCCTCTTAGCAATGTGATTGCTCAAGCAACTCCAGATCAAAAGATTGCAAAGGTTAAAGAGCTACGCAGCTCTGGCAAAAGAGTTCTAATGATCGGTGATGGCATAAACGATGCTGCAGCACTTAGTGAGGCGGATCTAAGTATGGCTCTTGGCACTGGAACTGATACGGCAATATCAAGTGCAGATATCACCTTAATGCGCCCAACTTTAGCCACAGCGATTGCAGCTCTAAATCTCTCAGCCAAGACCTTGGGAACTATCAGAGTAAATCTTGGGTGGGCTTTTATCTATAACGTTATTGGTATTCCTATCGCAGCTTTTGGCCTACTAAATCCTATGTATGCCGCAGGAGCAATGGCGACTTCAAGTCTCTTAGTGGTTCTAAACTCGCTAAGGATTAATCGGAGCGCTACCGCCCAAGCTTGAGGTATGACTGGTGGGAAAAAAGAAGAGAGAAAGTAAGAAGTAACCCTTGTTAAAGAGGCAATAAAAAAGCGCCTTTAAATTAAGGCGCTTTTTTAATTTGGTAGCGGGGGCAGGATTTGAACCTACGACCTCTGGGTTATGAGCCCAGCGAGCTACCGAGCTGCTCCACCCCGCGTCGGAGGACTTAGCCTAGAGGCGTCAGCCCTTTTGAACCAAAACGGTTATCTATTTTGCGCTGCAACTGCCGCTGCAATCGCTGCTTTTAATCGATCTTGAGCTTTGCCATATGCAGCAAAGTCGCCTTTAGCAAGAGCGGCCTGCGCATCAGCAAGAGCTGATTGAGCGCTGGCAAGCGCGCTGGCTAAATCGTTATTTGTTCCTGGAGTAGTACCAGAGCCTGAGCCACCCGATGGCGGCAGATTCGTACTTCCAGCATCGCCGCCAAATACTTGATCGAGCGCGCCTTTAAGAGTGTCATCAAAGCCAATCTTCTCTCCAAATGAAACTAGTACTTTCTGCAGCAGTGGATATGCAGCGGTGTTAGCTGTTGCTCTTACATAAACTGGTTGAACATAGAGCAGACCGCCACCAACTGGAAGAGTTAGTAGATTTCCAAGGACTACATCAGAGCCACCTTGGCGTAGAAGTGATAGCGAAAGCGCAACTGTTGGATTGGCTTCAAAGTTAGATGCAACCTGGGAAGGTCCTGCAACGTTTGTTGAGCGTTGCAGCTGCAACACTGTGAATTTGCCATAATCATCACCAGGATCTGAATTAACAACAGCAAATGCGGAGAGGTTTTCTCGTCCGCCTCTTGGCACAAATGGAGTTGTTATAGAAAAGGATGCTTTCTTCTCACCAGGTAGTTGCAATGTGTAGTAGTAAGGAGGCTGGGCTCCAGCGTTTGCTCCAAGTGTTGAAGGATCTCTTGGTACGCGCCAGAAATCTTGTCCACCATAGAAGGCATTTGCATTCTTTACATGATAGAGCGAGAGCACATCTCGCTGCACTCTAAATAGATCTTCTGGATAGCGAACATGTGAGATTAAATCTTTACTCATCTCAGATTTTGCCTTAACTATTCCAGGAAATGCCTTCATCCAAGTGGCAAGAACTGGATCTTTCTCATCCCAGGCATAGAGAGTGACCGTTCCATCATAGGCATCAACTGTTGCTTTAACAGAGTTTCGGATGTAGTTGATAGTTGAGTTAGGAATTGCAGTGAGTGGATTGTTATTGATATTTAGCGCATCAGTTGTAGCCCCTGATACATCAACAGTTCTGGAGTATGGATATCCAGAGCTGGTGGTGTAGCCATCGATAATCCATTGAACTTTATTATCAACAATTGCTGGATATGGATCGCCATCGAGCTTGAGCCAAGGAGCAACTTTTGCTACTCGCAGGCGTGGTTCACGGTCAAAGATGATCTTGGTATCGGCATTTATTAGATTTGAAAGCAACATTCTCTGCTCTTGATACTTAATGGCAAAGAGCAACCTTGAAAAAATTGAGCCCATTGGGACTCCGCCTCTTCCAGTGTATGTGTAATTCTTCTGGCCATTAGCTGAGGCATCATCTGGGTAATCAAATTCAACTGCCTCACCATCTGTGGTGCCACCAATGATTGAGTATTCCGGATTGTTCTCCCCAAAATAAATTCTTGGCTGGAAATCTCCAAGTACGCCCTGTGGTGGGATGCCGCCTACCGAGAAGACTGGCTTTCCATCGTTATCTTGAATATTTCCAAATGAACTAACAAAGCCAAAACCATGGGTATAAACCAAGTGATCATTAATCCAGTTTCGATTGGGATTTCCATCAATATTTATCTCTCGAACTGCAACGACCATATCTCGGGTGACGCCATCTATGGTGTAGCGATCAATATCAAGGGATTCATTAAAGGTGTAATAAGGCTTTAGTTGTTGAAGCTGGCGGAAAGTAGCTGATAAGACATTTGGATCCATAAGGCGAATATTTGAAATTGTCGCTGCATCATCTGCAAGTTGCCCAGCTGAAGTATCAACAATTGCCGAGTAATCCTTTACTTCAACCTTATCTAGACCATATGCAGCGCGAGTTCCTTCAATATTTCGTTGAATATATGGAGCCTCTCTTGAGGACTCACTTGGCTTTACTTGAAATTGTTGGATTAAGCCTGGATAAACCCCTGCAATTAAAAATGAGGAGATTCCAAGGAGAGCAACTCCTGCTGCTGGAAGAACCCAGGAGCGACGGATGATGTTGGCAAAAAATAGCAACGAACATAAAGCTGCAATTCCAGTAAGAATTGATTTAGCTGGAAGGAGGGCATTTACATCGGTATAGGTAAGGCCAGTGATAATTCCTTCATCCGAGGTAGCAAGGGCAAATCGATCTAGGTAGTAGGCAACGGCCTTAATTGCCACAATAAATCCAAGCAGGACTGAGAGCTGAACTCTGGCAGCGACTGTGGTGCGATCTTGTCTGACCTGAGGGCGAATGCCGCCATAAACATAGTGAACCGCAAGCGATGCAAGGGTTGCCAAGATAAGAGTTGAGATCGCCCAACCAACTATTGATTGATAGAAGGGAAGTTCAAAGGCAAAAAATGAAACATCTCTTCCAAATTGTGGATCAACTACGCCAAACTCTGTAGCGTTTCTAAATAATAGCCAACTCTCCCAGAGCCTAGTTCCTGCCATTCCTGCAAAATAAAATAGCGCAACTGCAACTCCTATTAAACCTACTTTTCGTAGTGGCTCAAGCTGGGCGCGATATCTCTCAAGGTTATCTGCCTCAACGGTTACTGGAACATAGATCGGGCGGCGCTTATAGGCAATATAGATATTGGCGGTAATGATTAGTGAAGTTAGTAATCCAAAGATAAAAAATAAGGTAATGCGAGTTGTAAGTAAGGTGGTCCAAACTTGGCTGTAATCAACTGATCTAAACCAGAGAAAGTCTGCATAAAAACCACTTAAGGAAACCAGAATCACTGCAAGCACGGTCAAGATGATTACCGTTAGCGGCAGGGCTCCAATTTTTGGCCTGGCGCCACCATTTGAATTTCTTGAAGGAAAGCGGAAGTTGCGGAAGGGATTATCTGGGTTATCTCCAAAGGTCATAGGCTCAGATTAGCCAAAAAGAGTTAACTTAACTATTCGGGCAGGAGCGAGGTTTAAAGCTATCTGGGGCGCGGAGAGCAGCAATTGCCTCAGCTAAAGTTGAAACTGGAATTACCTTAAGGCCTGCTGGGATATTTTTAATATCTGGGCAATTCTCTCTAGGTGCAATAAAGACAGTTGCCCCAATTCGAGAAGCCCCAATCATCTTCTCTTCAATGCCTCCAATTGCTCCAACTTGGCCGGAAGGGGTAATAGTTCCAGTTCCGGCAATCTTTCGCCCTCTTAAGAGATCTTCCTCGGTGAGTTTTTCAATAATTCCAACTGCAAAAATCAATCCTGCACTTGGCCCGCCAACCCCCCGAATATTAAAGTCAATATCAATTGGAAAGCGGGCAGTTGCTCCCACCAAGATCCCAATGGCAGGCCGCTTAGAGCCATCCTCATTAACTACCTCTTGGTTTTCAACCAGAATAATCTCATCGGTAATTCGCTCCAGCTCGCCTTTGGCATTCTCTCTATCGACGGCAATTAGCAGCGAGTCACCAATGTCTTTTTCTGCATAAGAGGAGCGAATCTCCTCTATCTCTCCGATTACTTTGCCATCAATTTCCTTGATGAAATCGCCAACTTTAAACTTCTCTTTAGCATTGGAGTAATCTCTAATATCACTAATGAAATAAAGCTCAATGAAGTCATAGCCAAGATAGCGAAGAGCTGCGGCAGTTGCGGTGATCTTTGATGTTTCCATCTCACTTCTACTATCGCGCTGAATAACATTTGCTGGCTTTACAGGTGGATAGACCACATCCCTTGGCAGAACTACATTGGCTCCAATT
>CAKZXY010000113.1 GCA_937883945.1 uncultured Clavibacter sp.
AAAGGTTACGCAGCGAAAGGTGCCATCCCAAGACTCTTGTCCCTCTGGATCATGAAGGAGTACAAATCTGCCAGTTGCGATGTCATCCTGGCTATCAAGATCAAGTGCCAAATCAGCGGTAATAGCAAAGGCATAGGGGGCAAGCTTTTGTGGCGCAGGAATTTCAGAGATGGAAATTTCAGGGCGCGCCTTGATGACTTTTATATCTTCTATAAAAGTATGGAAGTTGCCATTCGCCTCTTTCATAAGGATAAGGGTAGGCAAGACTCAAATGAGTCAGCGGGAGGCGCGAGGGCCTCACAGGCGATAACCTTGATTAATGGGCTCCTTACTTGCGCTAGCTTCCAGTCTGCTCTGGGGAACTGCAGATTACTTAGCTGGGAACCTCTCTAAACGCTTTAAAGCTATCGCCGTCACAGCGATTTCACAGACATTTGGTCTTATCTTTGGCCTGCTAACAATTCTCTTCTTTGCAGATTTCATAAGACCAAATCTGTCGATGAGTGGTTATTTCGTCCCTGGTGTTATTGCGGGCATCGCTGGATTTATCGGCCTGATTGCTTTTTATACTGGCCTTGCTACCGGGCGAATGGGAGTGGTTTCGCCAATTAGTTCTCTCTCAGTTCTAATTCCATTGTTCTTTGCACTAGCAAGAGGTGAGCGACCTAGCACTCTTGAGTTGATAGGAATATCAATTGCTATCGCGGGCGCATTTATGGCAAGCGGGCCTGAGATAAGAAATGGTCTACCAATTAAGCCTCTCTTATTAGCAGTGGTGGCAGCAATTGGTTTTGGAACTGCCTTGACATTTATAGCAATTGGTTCTGAAACTGATTCACTCCACACTATGACCTCGATGAGAGTTGCTTCAGTATCGATCTGCATTTTGCTTGCGCTTCGATATAGAAGCCTTGGTGGAATTCCAAAGCGAGAAATTCCACTACTAATCTTTATTGGTGTTGCAGATTTTCTAGCAAACTTTCTCCTTGGGGTCGCAACTACTAAAGGATTAGTCTCTATCGCAATGGTTCTAGGTTCACTATTTCCAATTGTGACTATTCTTTTAGCTTATAAATTCCTCCATGAAAGATTAGCTAAAGTTCAATACCTGGGAATTGCTTTTGCCCTAGGCGGAGTACTTTTAATCGCTGCTTTCTAACTTAACTCTCCAGCTTTCAAAGCTAGCGCCATCAACAATCTCGATAGATTGCCTTTCGTAGTTCTTAAGTAAATTACTCTCATCAAAGAAGTGGCCATCACCATCTTGATTAACTCTGGTGATATAGAGAAGATCGATAAGGCTCTGGGTAATTAAGCTTGAGATGAAATTAACCCCGCCCTCTATCAATACTGGGCAGCCCTGCTCTAAAAGAGCGCGTTTAATTAGCCAGGCTGGCTCTTGATTAAAGATAAATTGGCTATCGCTTGCACCTTCGCTAAGTGTGCGCGATGAGATATAGAGCGGAAGGCTTAATTTAGAGTAGGGCTCATTTCTATAACTCTGGCCGCCAATTAATATCGCCTTAGCTAGCGTGCGAATCTGGTGGAATCTAATTCGATCACTTTCTGGGCTTAAGGCCCTTGAGCTACCGCCAAGGCTGGTCGCCAGATTCCTTGCAAGCAGGATATTTGCCATAGTTTTAACCTCAGGGACCTGCTTCATAAGTAGCACGCTACCGCCCAAGAGATGATGTCAGTGCCGCTCTCTATCGTTGCCTTCATGATTATTGATTGCGATAGTTGCATCATGCGAGATATCGCATGTAAAGATTGCGTAGTTTCCGTCCTAATTTCGGCCCCCAATAATGAGAGCCATGAGCCCTCAGAGCTTGGTCTTGAGGAGGCGCGAGTAATTGATCTTCTCTCCTCGCGGGGAATGATTCCCCCTCTTCGCTACGCTCAAAACGAGAGAGAAAGTGATAATTCACAGGCAAATCAAGCCCTTTCAGGTTGAGTTAGCCTGACTTTCGCAGTTAGCCTAACGCGATGAAATTGGCTTTCAGGTGGCTAACGCCTTTCTTGGCTTTAGTTTTAGCTATCACCCTTCTTCCAACATCAAGCGCTGCCCCAAGCGCTGACCTAGTTGCAATCAGGGCAGAGGTTGAACGCCTTCAAGAAGATGCCGCTGAAGCCGGAGAGAATGCCCAAGCCGCCAAGATTCAATTAGCCAGGCTCAAATCTCAATTGGAATCGGTGCGCCAAGAGGCTGATGTACAAAAAGCTAGCGTTGATTCGATTGAGAAATCACTCTCAGCAATTGCGGTGGCTCGCTATAAATCAACAGGACTTGGTGAAGGTTTAGAACTGCTCTTCTCCTCAGATCCATCTCTCTATCTCTCAGCTGCTGGCTCACTAGAAGATGTGACAAGAAAGCAATCTTTAGAACTGCGCAAATATGCCACCGCTAAACAGCGCCTAGATGCCACATCACTTACAGTCAGCGACAAAGTTAGATTAGTTCAAGCAGCAGAGGCTCGATATCGCGCTCAAGCTGCTCAAGTTGAAGCAAAACTTGCTCAAGCAGAGAAATTATTATCAAAACTGGAGAAAGCAGATCGAGAGAAAATTCTAAAACTGCAGGCGATGGATGCCGCCGAGCGACAGAGGTATTCAAAAGAGCAGGCAAAACTTGCCAATGCAGTATCGGGAAGAGCTGGAACTGCCCTTCGTTATGCAGTTCAACAAATTGGCGATAACTATGTATGGGGAGCGGCGGGACCAGTTCGTTGGGATTGCTCAGGGCTGACTATGCGCTCCTTCCAACAATCTGGAGTCAGATTGCCTCACTCCTCCCGAGCGCAATTTGGCTATGGAAGATCGATTTCAAGAAATAATCTCCAAGCCGGCGACCTAGTCTTCTTTGGCACGCCGATATCTCACGTTGGAATCTATATAGGTAAGAACAAGATGGTCCATGCGCCACGACCTGGAGCTAAAGTGCAGATCGCAGAGTTTGGAAACTACTTTGGGCGTAAAAAGTATGTAGGGGCGCGTCGACTCTAGAGTTGATCAGTAGAATTTAATAATGCCTTCAATATTGCTAGTGACCAATGATTTTGGCCCGCGCGCAGGAGGAATTGAAACCTTCATCATTGGACTCCTTGAGAGAATGCCAAAAGGTGAGGTAATTGTTTATACCTCAGGACAGAGTGGTAGCGAGAGCTTTGATAAGAAATGGCTAGATAACTTTGGTGTTAAGGTAATTCGAGATGCTTCCAAGATATTACTGCCAAGCCCTCGGGTCATAAGAGCAGTTAGAAAAGTTATAAAGCAGAGCAAAATAGAGAAGGTTTGGTTTGGCGCTGCGGCTCCACTTGCAATCTCTGCAAGATTTTTAAGAGTAGGTAATGTCAAGAAAATTGTTGCGCTAAGCCATGGCCATGAGGTCTGGTGGTCCAAGGTGTTTCCCTTTAATTTGGCGATGAAGGAGATTGCAAGAAGTGTTGATGTTCTTACCTTTCTAGGCGATTACACCGGTTCGGTAATAAAGAAGAACTTTAAAGGTAGAGCAAAGTTAGTTAAAATCGCACCTGGAATAGACATCAATCACTTCAAGCCAGTGCGAGATTTATCAAAGATTAGTGAGGTCAGATCTGAATTAAAGATTGGCTCAGAGCCCTTGATTTTATCGGTGGGACGATTAGTTCATAGAAAAGGTCAAGATAAGTTAATTACCGCGATGCCTAAGATTTTAGCGAGGCGACCTGATGCTAAATTACTATTTATTGGCCAAGGTCCCCGAAAGGCCAAACTTGATTCGCTAATTGCAAAATACGGTATAGAAGACTCAGTGATATTTCTTGGAAGTATCGCCTACGCAGATCTTCCAAAGTATCTAAACGCGGCAGATCTATTTGTAATGCCTTCGAGATCTCGTCTAATGGGCCTTGAAGTTGAAGGCCTTGGAATTGTTTATCTAGAGGCAAGTGCCTGCGCTCTGCCAGTTATAGCTGGAAGGTCTGGGGGAGCTCCAGATGCACTCCTTGATGGCAGAACTGGTTATGTTGTAGATGGCTTAGATATCGATCAGATTGCCAATCGCGTAATTTCACTGCTTGATGATCCGAAATTAGCAAAAGATATGGGCGAGGCAGGAAGAGTCTGGGTTGAGAGCAATTGGAGTTGGGATATCTGGTCTACAGCCTTTAATGAGCTATTAGAAGTTTCAGGGAAGTAAGCCAATTTTTCTAGCTGCGTTTATACATTGAACGCGATTTTTTGCGCCAAACTTCTTATAAATTGATGCAAGGTGAGTTTTAACCGTTGACTCTGTAACAAATAATTGTGCCGCTATCTCAAGAACGGTATCACCGGTTGGAAGCTTCTCCAGGATCTCTAGCTCTCTTGGAGTAAGTCCTACTTCTCGATTTTTAGCATCGATTGCTTGAGTTAACTTTCTTGCAGTAAAACTTAAAGGCTTAACCGAACTTGCCTTTATAGCGCTTAGTAGCTCACTACTTGGCGATGCTTTATCCACGTGGGAGCTAGCGCCAGATTGCATTGATGCCAGAACATGCTCTGGCATATTAGACATAGTTAAGACCACTATTCCAATACGCTGAGAGAGCGATCTTGCCCAAGCCACCACCTCAAGGCCATTTCCATCTGGCAGATTTAAATCAACAACAATTACATCTGGATTCAAATGTGATATCTGCGCAAAGGCCTCTCGCTTAGATCCTGCTTCACCAATAAGGCAGATCTGTTGATCGCGGGCAATTAAACGGCGCAGACCCTCTCTAACCATTGTGTGATCATCAATTACTAATACTTTAAGCATTATCGCTCCCAGAAATTTTAATCTGGAATTTAAAGCTACTGCCATCGCTAGTTGAGGAGCTGGAATAAGAGGTAGAAATTTGGGTAAGTAGCTCATCGATACTTGCTAGCCCAAATCGAAAGTCTTTTGGTTTAACCCCACCAATTCCATTATCGCCAATATCAAACTCAATGCTCTCTTCCATCTGTTTAAAGCTTAGATAGAAGCGAGTTGCCTTTGAGTGGCGAGCAGTATTTCTAGCTATCTCTAAAATCACCTGACTTAAGCCCTCTTCAACGACTTGATTAAATTCTGGATAAGTAAAGTCGGCCTCAAGCTCTATCTCACCTAATATCTCAACCACTTGCCTCATTAACTGCTCTCTTGAGGTTAGGCGTAATTGGTAGATCTGATCGCGGAAAGATTTGGTAGTTTCACTCAAAGCAAAACGAATCTTGCGCAGCGCTAAGCGATGGTTCTTATCTAAATCTGATTCACCAATAATTTCATCGAGTTTATAGCCAATTACCGCTAGATCTTGGGCCAAGGTTTCATGGAGACGACGAGCCAAATCTAGACGAAGTGTGCTCTCCTGGTGATCTGGTTTAGCTTTAGCCAAAGAGCTCAGCAATCTCTGCAGCAAACTCTTGATGCACTACATGGCGCTTAATTGATAACTTGGCAGTTAACTGACCTCCAGCGATAGTGAAATCAACTGGCAGAATTGTGAACTTACGAATTGACTCAGCGCGGCTCACTGCCTTATTAGCTTCATCAACTGCAGTTTGAATTACTGCAATGAGATCAGGATCTTTGGTTAGCTCCGCAAGAGATGCACCATCCTTCTTATTGGCAGTAATCCAACCCTTAAGTGCATCAGGATCGATTGTTACTAGAGCGGCGATATATGGCTGGTTATCGCCAACTACTAAGCACTGGCTTACTAGCGGATGAGCGCGCAAGCGATCTTCTAGAACTGCAGGGGCAACATTCTTTCCACCTGATGTAACAATCAGCTCTTTCTTTCGACCTACGATATAAAGGAAGCCCTCGTCATCCAGTTTTCCTAAATCACCGGAGCGGAAATATCCATCATTGGTGAAAACTTCTTTATTAGCCGCATCATTCTGCCAATAACCTTGCATAACAATTGGCCCCTTGATTAAAACTTCGCCATCATCGGCAATTTTTATTGTGGTTCCAGGGATTGGTTTTCCAACTGAACCGACCTTGTGAGCAGTTGATAAATTAAGAGTTGCGCCAGCGGTGGTTTCAGTTAGGCCATAACCTTCAAGGATTCTGACTCCAGCGCCGCGATAGAAGTGGCCTAAACGCTCGCCAAGTGGAGCGCCGCCTGAGATTGCAGCCTCAACTCTTCCGCCAAGGCCATGTCTAATCTTGGAATAAACCAATTTATCAAAGAGGCCATGCTTTAACTTCAAAGTTAAGGAAGGGCCGCCATTATCGAGTGATTTGCTGTATTCCACAGCGATTGCTGCAGCCTTGCGAAAGATTGCACCCTTTCCTGCCGCCTCAGCTTTTGCTTCAGCTCCGTTATAAACCTTTTCAAAAATTCTTGGCACAGCAAGAACGAAAGTTGGTTTAAATGAAGCAAGGTCAATTGGAAGTCTGCCGACAGGATCTGGACAGTGAGCAAGATGAAGTCCTGCGCGGATCGCGCCAATCTGCACCATGCGACCAAAGACGTGAGCAACTGGAAGAAATAGCAGAGTTGAGCCGCCAGCTTTCATAAACAAGTCAGCAGCTCCCATAACTACATTTCCACACTCTGATAAAAAGTTTCCATGGGTAAGTGTTACGCCCTTTGGCTTTCCTGTTGTTCCAGAGGTGTAGATAAGGGTTGCAAGAGAATCTGGAGTTAGTGCATTTCTACGATTATCAATTTCTTGATCTGAGATGTCGCGGCCAAGATATGCCAGTTGCGCTAAGACATTCTCTGTGATTACCCAACAATTCTTCACATTGCTATTTAGAACTGGGTTAACAGTTTCACGAAGTTGTGGGGTCTCAACAATTATCGCAACCGAGGCTGAGTCAGAGAGAATCCAATCAACTTGCTCTGGTGATGAAGTTTCATAAATTGGAACTGTTACTGCGCCAGCAAACCAGATAGCAAAATCTAGAACGGTCCACTCATAACGAGTGCGAGCCATAATTGCTACGCGATCGCCTAATTGAATTCCAGATGCGATAAGGCCTTTAGCTGTTGCGCGAATCTCCGCTTCAAATTCACGAGCGCTTACAGGTTGCCAACCATCGCCGAGTGGACGCGAGACCAAGATTCGCTCAGGTTCAAACCAGGCCCTCTCAGCTACTAAGTTCGTTAAGTTTCCTTGGGTTGCTTTTGGCTCTAGGGCCGGAATGAAGTAATCGCTCATGGGGGCAAAATTAGCGGTTACTGGTAGGTAACGGGAAGAGGTAGCCTCTGCCCATGGCCGATATCTCATCTCACTCAACCCAAATCCAGGCTCCAATCGAGCAGGTACGCGAAATTCTCTTCAATCTTGAGGGCTATCCCAGCTGGTCAAGTGCAATTAAGACTGTCGAGGTCTTGGAGCGAGACTCCTCATCTCGCCCCACAAAACTAACTCTTAAAGTCGAAGCCGGAGTTCTAAAGGATCGTCCAACTCTGGTTTATGACTGGAGCAAGGCTCCTGGTGAGATCTCATTCTCACTTGAAGAGGCAGATCTGATGACTCAGATGGATGGTAAGTATGAGATTAAAGATAATGGCGATGATTCAGTAACCGTTACCTATTCACTAACTACCGCATTAACAATGCCAGTTCCAGATTTGATGAGACGTAAAGTTGAAAAAACAACTATTGAGCAATCTCTCTCTGAGTTAAAGCAGAAACTCGAAGGATAAATGTCTCTAGCCCTTGGTATCGATGTTGGTGGTACCAAAGTTCTTGGTGGAGTCGTTGACTCCTCCGGCAAGATAGTAAAGAGCGCTCGTAGGCAGACTCCACCTCAAGGCGGCCAAGCTCTAACCGGCACAATTGCAGAGCTCGCCTTAGAGTTAATTTCAGAGTTTGATGTTTCAGCTGTTGGTGTAAGCGCTGCAGGATTTATCTCATCTGATCGCAAGACAATGCTTGCTACTCCAAATATTGCTGGTTGGAATGGCGTCAATTTAACTGAGCAACTAGAGAAGCAAATTGGTAGAAGAGTTGTTTTAGAAAATGATGCAAATAGCGCAGCATGGGGTGAGAAGAAGTTTGGTGCGGGTAGAGATTTTCACACCGTAATTATGTTAACTGTAGGAACTGGTTTAGGTGGCGGTTTAATTGTTGATGATCAGCTCTATCGCGGTGCATATGGAATTGGGGCAGAGTTTGGCCACACAAGAGCTGTTCCAAATGGACACTTATGTGGCTGCGGCATTAGAGGATGCTTTGAGCAATATGCCTCAGGAAATGCACTTCTGCGCCACGCTCGCGAGGCTATCTCTGCCTCACCAGATTTAGCTAGAAATCTCCTAGCTAGGGGAGATTCAACAATTGATGGGCTAACTGGCAACCATTTAAACGATGCTGCAAGAGATGGCGATAGCGTGGCAATTGCTGCCTTTAACACCACTGGCCAGTGGCTTGGAGCTCTATGTGCATCACTTGTTGCATCCCTTGATCCAGAGGCATTTATTATCGGCGGGGGAGTAATTGATGCAGGAGATATTCTCCTTAATCCCACAAGACAAGCGATGAATGATTTGATTCCTTTTACTGGCAAGCGACCTGCTCCAGTTATTGTTCCAGCGGTGTTAGGAAATGATGCAGGTCTAGTTGGAGTTGCAGATCTAGCTAGGAATTAGAATTACTCAAAAGGGTATTTAACTCCAATCTCACTTCTTATCTGATCCATAATCTCCATAATCTCCTGGCTATCTTGATGGGTAATTAGATCTGATTCCTTCGCTCCCGCTCTATAGAGCCTGGCAAATTCAATTGCCTGCTCGCGCAGACCATGACCTTCATAATTTCTGGGATATTCAATTACCTCACCATTACTCTTTATTAAGCGCATACTTGCTGGGTTATAGAAAGTGCTATCAATTTCTATTCGCGCTTTGCTTCCAATTATCTCTGCCACGCATGGAGTCTTAACCAGCATGGTGCAAGATAAATTAGCCACAGCGCCACTTGGATAATCAAAAAAGATTGAACAATGGCCATCCACTCCAGTCTCTGTAAGTTCGGCAGTGACTTGAATTTCACTAGGTTTTCCTAGAATGAAATGTGCAAGTGAGATTGGATAAACTCCAAGATCTAGAAGCGCGCCTCCTGCAAGCTCTGGAGCATGAAGTCGATAGTGTTTTGGTAACGGAAGGAATTGCCCATGATCGGCAGATATAGAGATGATTTCGCCAAGCTCGCCGCCGGCGATT
>CAKZXY010000114.1 GCA_937883945.1 uncultured Clavibacter sp.
CAGATAGTTAATGTCATCATTGGAATTGCTCTGGCCTATGGAACAACTCTTATTGATTACCGGCTACTTCGGGCCTACACGCCATTTCTCTGGGGCTTTGGAGTCTTAGGCCTTGTTGCAGTATTAATCCCTGGACTTGGATCAACAGTTAATGGAGCACGCTCTTGGATTTCATTTCCTGGGGGCTTGCAATTTCAGCCAGCAGAGCTAGCAAAGATTTCAATTATTGTTGGAATGGCTCTAATTCTCTCTGAGCGTATGGCGGGAGAAGATCGACCAAGTGATAAGCAGGTCTTGCAAGCCCTAGGAGTTGCTGGGCTTCCACTTATCTTGATTGTTGCTCAACCAGATCTAGGAACTGTGCTGATTATCTCTGCAGCAGTGATAACAATGATTGCGCTCTCTGGCGCATCTCTTTATTGGGTGGCGGGGCTTCTTCTTGCTGGAGTAGTTGGGGTTTATCTTGCAATCGCTAGTGGCGAGGTGAGTGAGTATCAATTAAATCGCCTAAAGTCTTTTGTTGATCCTTCAGCAGATCCGCAGGCAAGTGGTTATCAATTAAGGCAGGCTCGGATAACTATTGGTTCAGGTGGCCTGCTTGGTAAAGGTTTATTTAATGGGCCACAGACCAATGGTCGATTTGTTCCAGAGCAACAGACGGACTTTATCTTTACAGTTGCGGGAGAGGAGCTGGGCTTTATTGGTTCATCATTTATCTTGTTACTTTATTTCATAGTATTGATGCGAGCCTTTGCTATCGCAAGAGCTACAACAGATTTATTTGGCAAAATGGTCTCAATCGGTGTGGTTGCATGGTTCTCATTTCAAATCTTTGAAAATATCGGTATGACAATGGGGCTTATGCCAATGACTGGGGTTCCACTCCTATTTCTCTCCTATGGGGGATCTGCGATGTTTGCCAATATGATCGCTATTGGCCTATTGCAAAATGTCTATCAAAGGACGCGATAAGAGCGGCTTTTGCGCCTAATTAGGCGAAGGCTTTAACTATCTGCCATACTTGCCCAGTTCGAAGTCGCCTCACGTTCTTGAGGTCGCCAAGACCGCTCTTTAGGTGCGGTCGGCAGATCCGGAAAAAAAGGCGCCACCACAGATTTTTTAGCAAATGCTTTTAACAAAAGCGTTTATGAAAACTTATAAGAAGGATTTGATCGTATGGCCGAAGAGCCAAAAAAAGTGCGTAAGCGCGCTGTAAAGAAAAGTGCAAGTAAAGCAGTAGAGCAGAGCGAGAACGCTCCTATTGTTAAAGAGAAGAAATCAAAGGCCGGGGTAATCCCAGCTCCAATATTTCAAGCAGCTCCCGTCACTGCTGCCCCAAAGGCAAAACCTGCTACAACAAAACCTGCTACAACAAAACCTGCCACTAAGAGCGCAGCCGAGGTTCCGGGTGAGAGTGAGGCGGAGAAAGAAAATCGTCGTCGCCGTCGCCGCAGAGGAGGCCGTTCTCGTCGCAGGCTAGAAAAAGATGAGAGCCCTACAACTAGCTCAGCGGTAGGCAAAGAACCAAGTAGCGATTCCGAAGGCAGCGTTGGATTTAAAAAGCGTAGACGCCGTCGTCGCTCAGGCGCTGATGGAGTAGCGCCAGGTGAGAAGATTGAAGAAGATGGCGTATTAACTGTAGTTAAGGTGCGCGAACCTCGTCCGGTTCAAGAAAAACCTGCACGAGAGAAGAAGAGCTTTGATCGCCCGCCTCGTCGCTTTAAAGATCGCGACAGAGATAGAGGTCGAGAGAAACCTCGCTACAACGATTATCGTGAAAACCGTCGCCGCGGAACAATACTTACCGATGCTGAATTTCTTGCAAGACGTGAATCTGTAGATCGTGAGATGTTAGTTCGCCAGCAAGGTGATAGAACACAGATTGCAATTTTGGAAGATAAGGTTTTGGTTGAACACTATGTCAATCGCAATAGCAATATCTCCTATGTTGGAAACGTTTATCTTGGAAAAGTTCAAAATGTTCTTCCTTCAATGGAAGCTGCATTCGTTGATATTGGTAAGGGACGAAACGCTGTTTTATATGCTGGTGAAGTTAATTGGGATGCTGCCGGCCTTACCGATAACCAAGAGCGAAAGATTGAAAAAGTTCTAAAAACTGGTCAATCGGTATTAGTTCAAGTAACTAAAGATCCAATCGGTCAAAAGGGCGCTCGTCTAACCAGTCAGATCTCACTTCCTGGTCGATATTTAGTTTATGTACCAGGCGGGGGAATGAGTGGAATCTCAAGACGACTTGCAGATACTGAGCGCTCACGCTTAAAAGAAATTCTTAAAGGTCTAATCACTGATGAAGAGGGCGTAATTGTCAGAACCGCTGCAGAGGGAGCAAGTGATGAAGAACTTACTCGCGATGTAATCCGCCTAAAAGCGCAATGGGATGACATTAAGGCAAAGTCTGAAAACACCAGTACCTCAGCTCCATCACTTCTCTATGGTGAGCCTGATCTAACGGTTCGAGTAATTAGAGATATCTTCAATGAAGATTTCCGCAAGCTCACAGTTCAGGGAAGCGAAGCTTGGGATGATATTAATAATTATCTTGGCCATATTGCCCCTGAACTTTTAACAAAGATTGAAAAATACAGCCAAGGCAATGATCTCTTTGTTGAAAATAGAATTGATGAGCAGTTAGCTAAAGCACTTGACCGTAAGGTTTATCTGCCATCTGGAGGCTCACTTGTTATTGATCGCACCGAGGCTATGGTGGTTATTGATGTCAACACTGGAAAGTTCATCGGTAAAGGTGGAAATCTAGAAGAGACTGTTACTAAAAATAACCTTGAGGCAGCAGAGGAGATTGCTCGTCAGCTAAGGCTTCGAGATCTGGGCGGAATTATCGTTATCGACTTTATCGATATGATTTTAGAATCAAATCGCGAGCAGGTATTGCGCAGATTAGTTGAGTGTTTAGGAAGAGATAGAACTAAGCATCAAGTAGCGGAAGTAACATCTCTTGGTTTAGTGCAGATGACTCGAAAGAGAGTGGGCCAAGGGTTAATTGAAGCCTTCTCAACAACTTGTGATAGTTGTGGTGGTCGAGGCATTCATGTTCATATGGAGCCAGTTAATAAGAAGAGCCTTGATCGTGAATTTGTTCCAACAAAGGTCAATAAGGAAGAGAACCTCACCTCTGATGATTCAGAAAGTGATGAAAATATAAGCGGTGAGGAGATTGTGACTCCGGCCAAGAAAGATGGAGATTCTGGCCAAAAGAAAGGCTTTGGTAGGCGTAAACGCAGGGCTGCCAGCTCTGGGGTTGTAACGGCCTAACTCAGTTTGACCCTAGATAGGCTCAATCCGTAACCTATGCCCCTGCCCCGATAAGGGTCTTTGGCAAGGAAAAAAAAGAGATGGAAGGACCATTGTGTACGCAATAGTTAAAGCTGGCGGTCGCCAGGAGAAGGTCGCTGTTGGCGATACTGTCTTTGTTGATCGCATTGATGCAGCTGCTGGTTCCACCGTTTCATTTCCTGCAGTTTTAGTTGTTGATGGCGCAGCGGTAACAAGTGATCCAAAGCTTCTCTCTGGAGTTAAAGTAACTGGAGAAATTATTGAAGAGGTTAAAGGTCCAAAGATTCATATCTTGCGCTTTAAGAATAAGACCGGCTATCGCCGTCGTCAGGGCTTTCGTTCAAAAAACACTCGCGTGAAAATCACTGCGATTAATGGTGTGAAGTAAAGGGGTTGGCATAAATGGCATCGAAAAAAGGCGTCTCCTCAACCCGAAATGGTCGCGATTCCAATGCACAATTTCTTGGAATCAAAAGATTTGGTGGTCAGGTAGTTAACAGCGGCGAGATTCTCGTTCGCCAGCGTGGCACCAAGTTCCACCCAGGTAAGAATGTAGGAATCGGAAAAGATGACACGCTATTCGCTCTCGCTTCAGGTTCAGTGGAGTTTGGCAGTGCTCGTGGTCGTCGCGTTGTAAATATCGTCCCGGTTTCCTAAGCAACGGACTTTAAAAAATTGCGGGTCCGTGCATACGGGCCCGCTTTTTACTTATCCACCTAATTTAAGAAAGGCAAGAGTCAGATGACAACCTTCGTTGATCGCGTGACTCTTCATGCCGCAGCAGGAAAAGGTGGCGATGGCTGCGTCTCTGTTCACCGTGAAAAATTCGTTCCACTTGGCGGCCCTGATGGCGGAAGCGGTGGAAGAGGTGGCGATATTATTTTGGTTGTTGATCCAAGTGTTACAACCTTGCTTGATTTTCATCACTCGCCACATCGCAGCGCTAGCTCTGGAAGACAGGGATATGGCGCGCTAAAAAATGGCCCTGATGGAGATGATTTAATCCTTGGCGTTCCTAATGGAACGGTTGTGATGAATAAAGAAGGCCGCATCTTGGCAGATTTAGTAGGTAATGGAACAAGATTTATTGCAGCTAAAGGTGGATTAGGCGGTCTTGGAAATAATGCGCTTGCCTCAAACCGGCGTCGAGCTCCAGGTTTTGCACTCCTTGGTGAACCTGGCGAGAAGCGAACTTTAGTTTTAGAACTTAAATCTGTTGCAGATGTCGGTCTAATTGGTTATCCAAGCGCTGGAAAATCATCTCTAGTTGCAGCTATTTCTGCAGCAAGGCCAAAGATTGCTGATTATCCATTTACAACTCTTGCGCCAAATCTTGGAGTTGTTCAGGCAGGAGAGGCGAGATTTACTGTTGCAGATGTTCCAGGTTTGATACCAGGTGCTTCGCAAGGAAAAGGTCTTGGCCTCCAATTTCTTCGCCATGTTGAGCGCTGCGCAGCTTTAGTACATGTCCTAGATTGCGGAACGCTAGAGACTGAGCGTGATCCGGTGAGAGATTTTGAAGTTATTGAAGATGAGTTAAAGAAGTATGCAGAGGACTTAAGTACCAGACCTCGCATTATTGCTCTTAATAAAGTTGATCTTCCCGATGCTAAAGCAATGGCAGATATGGTGGAGCCAACGCTAAAAAAGATGGGATATGAGGTTTATCAGATCTCAGCTGCATCAAGAATTGGTCTTGAACAACTTCTCTATGCCATGGCTAAGTTAGTTGCAGAGCATAGAAAGCAGGAGAGCGAGCTAGAGAAGGTAAGGATTGTGCTTCGCCCAACTCCAATTGATGATGTTGGCTTTAAGACTATGGCTAACGATGATGGCTCATTTACCGTTATTGGTTCACGTCCTGAGAGATGGGTTCATCAGACAAACTTTAGTAATGCCGAAGCAGTTGGATATTTAGCAGATCGCCTAGCAAGTTTAGGAGTTGAAAAAGAGCTCTTTAGATTAGGGGCCAAGCAAGGCGATGAAGTTCGCATTGGCCTTGGTGATGATGCGGTGGTCTTTGATTGGGAACCAACTATTGAGGCTGGCGCTGAACTTCTGGCCGGACCTCGCGGCGATGACATGCGCATCCCGCGCGGATGGGAGAAGTTTGATGAAGAGGCAATTGATCAATTAGATGATGAAGAATTAGCTCAGCAATGGGAGTACAAGGTAGAAGATCCCACAGATCCAGGAAAAGAGATGGAGGAGCAGAAATGAATCGCGATGCAGTTATAAAAGCAAAGCGAATAGTTATCAAGATTGGCTCCTCAACTCTTACTGGAGCAGATGGCGCTGGTCTTGATAGCGCTGCGGTTATTAAATTAGCAGCAGTAGTTGCTGAGTTAAAAGAAAAGGGCAAAGAAGTTGTTGTTGTCTCATCTGGAGCAATTGCAGCAGGGCTTGCCCCCCTTGGACTAGGAAGTAGACCTGCCGATCTTGCAACGCAGCAAGCAGCGGCATCTGTTGGCCAGGGGCTATTAATTCATAGCTATACCGAAGCTCTAAGAAAACATAAAATCATCGCTTCTCAAGTGCTATTAACTATTGAAGACATTGTTCGTAGGTCCCACTATCAAAATGCGCAGCGCACCCTCTTTAAATTACTTGCGCTAGGCGTTGTGCCAATTATTAATGAGAATGATTCGGTTGGAACGCAAGAGATTAGATTTGGCGATAATGATCGAATCGCTGCTCTCGTTTCTCATTTAATTGGTGCAGATTTATTAGTTCTAGTTAGTGATGTTGATGCTCTCTATGATGCTAATCCAAAAGAGGTTGGAGCTAAGAAGATTTCTCAAGTTGATTCCCTTAAGCAATTGGACAATGCACAAATTGGGGGAGCAGGATCTAAAGTTGGTAGCGGCGGGATGGTCACAAAAATTGATGCTGCGCGAATTTCAACCCAAGCTGGAATTCCAATGTTATTAACCTGCCTTGGCGATCTCTCCCAAGTATTAGCTGGTAGCGAAGTAGGAACATACTTTGTTGCATCAGCAGATAAGAAGTCTTCTCGTCTGCTCTGGTTAGCTCACGCGGCAAGTAGTAGTGGAAGATTAATTATTGATGCTGGCGCTGTTAGCGCACTACGTGAACGTGGAACCTCACTTCTTCCTGCTGGAGTTAAGGGCGTTGAAGGAGAATTTAGCGCAGGGGATACCGTTGAAATAACAGCCGAAGATGGCAGCATCATTGCTCGCGGCTTAGTTGCCTTTGATTCTTCAGAAATTCCAGCGATGCTCGGGCGCTCCACTAAAGATCTTGCGAAAGAATTAGGGCCTGAATATGAGCGAGAGTTGGTCCACCGCGACGACATGGTGCTTTTATGAGTAATGATCAGTTAATTGCAGATTTAGCAGATAGAGCAAGAAAAGCATCCAAAACTCTAATCACTGCTGGCTATAGCAAGAGACAAGGTGTACTGCTTGCAATTGCAGATGCACTTGAGGCCAATATGAATGAAATCCTTGCAGCTAATGATCTTGATATTCAGCGCGGAAAAGCTAATGGGCTTAACTCATCACTTCTTGATCGCCTAGCTCTAAACCCGGAGCGAATCAAAGATATTGCCTCAGGGGCCCGCCAAGTTGCAGCACTTGATGACCCACTTGGAATTGTTTTAAGACAGAGAACGCTAAGTAATGGTTTGAAACTTACTCAAGTAACTGTGCCATTTGGGGTTATCGGAATGGTCTATGAGGCTCGTCCAAATGTAACTGTTGATGCTGCAGTCATTCTTCTGATGTCAGGAAATGCTGCGCTACTTCGTGGTTCATCATCTGCTCAGGCAAGTAATGAGGTCTTGGTTAAAGTGATGAGAGGCGCACTTGAAAAGGGAGATATTTCAAGTGAAGTCATTCAATTAATTCCTTCAAGTGATCGCGATACTACTAGGGCTCTTCTTCATGCTCGAGGAAAAGTTGATTTAGTAATTCCAAGAGGAAGCGCTGATTTAATCCGTATGGTTGTTGACGATTCAACTGTGCCTACCATTGAAACTGGTGCTGGGGTATGTCATGTTTATATTGATAAGAGCGCTGACTTTGCTAAAGCACTTCCAATAGTAATTAACTCAAAAACTCATAGACCTAGTGTTTGTAACGCCGCAGAGACTCTTCTAGTTCATAGAGAGATAGCCAATGAGTTCCTACCAATTGTTCTTAAAGAACTCAATCAGGCAGGGGTTATTCTGAATTGTGATCAAGCAAGCCTTGAAGTTGCTAACTCCCTATCAATTCCAGCAAGCCTTGCTACTGAAGAGAATTGGTCTACTGAATACGGTGTATTAGAGATGAATGTGGCAGTTGTGGCTGATTTAGATAGCGCGGCTGCGCATATTTTGAAGTATGGAACTAATCACACTGAGGCAATTGTTACTGAGTCCAGCCAGAGCGCAGAGAGATTTATTTCTCTTGCTGATTGCGCAGCAGTGATGGTTAATGCATCGACAAGATTTACTGATGGCCAAGAGATGGGATTTGGCGCAGAGATTGGAATTTCAAATCAGAAGCTTCATGCTCGCGGTCCAATGGGCCTTGAGCAGATGACTACCACCACATGGATTGTGAGAGGAGATGGCCAGATCCGAAAGTAATTCGCTGCTTGCGATAGCTCTTCGGTAAGGTGACCTATATGTCTAATATCTCGCGTGATGATGTGGCAAATCTAGCCAAACTAGCTCGCATTGATTTGTCAGAGGATGAATTAGCTGGTCTTGCTAAAGAGCTTTCAGTAATTCTTGATGCAGTTGCGCGAGTTCAAGAAGTTGCAGGCGAAGATGTTCCTCCAACTTCTCATCCACTCCCTCTTGTAAATGTCTTTCGCGAGGATGTAGTACGCCCAAGTCTTACTCCAAAGGAAGCTCTATCTGGAGCTCCGGAGCAAGAGGAGCAGAGATTTAAAGTTCCACAGATTTTGGGTGAAGAGTGATGATTAACAAGAGCGCAGTTGAGATGGCAGAGGCTCTATCAAAGGGCGAAATCACTAGCGTTGAGTTAACTAAAGCTCATCTAAAACAGATCAGTGAAGTCGATGGACAGGTCCATGCTTTTCTCCATGTTGATACTCAGGGAGCTTTAGAGCAGGCAAGCCAAGTTGATGCAAAGAGAAGTTCAGGAGAAAAACTTCCTGCTTTAGCCGGTGTTCCACTAGCTCTTAAAGATGTTTTAGTTCAAAAAGGAATTCCTACTACCTGTGGCTCAAAAATGTTAGAGGGATGGCGACCTCCTTATGATTCAACTGTTGTTAGAAAGTTGAAAGAAAACGGCATAGTTATTCTAGGTAAAACTAATATGGATGAGTTTGCTATGGGTTCATCTACAGAGAATTCAGCTTATGGCACGACAAAAAATCCTTGGGACTTAACTCGAATCCCTGGCGGATCTGGTGGTGGATCATCTGCCTCGCTAGCATCCTTTCAAGCACCCCTTGCAATTGGAACTGATACTGGAGGATCAATTCGTCAGCCAGCTGCAGTAACTGGAACCGTTGGAGTTAAACCGACATATGGCGCAGTTTCTCGATATGGCTTAGTTGCCTTTTCATCATCTCTTGATCAAGCAGGGCCATGCGCCAGAACTGTTCTTGATGCGGCATATCTGCATGAAGCAATTGCCGGCCATGACCCCTTTGATTCCACATCTATTAACGCTCCAGTCCCAGCAGTTGTTGCCGCTGCTAAGGATGGAAATGTAAAGGGAATGAAGATTGGAGTTATTAAAGAACTTCAAGGAGATGGCTATCAAGCTGGAGTCTTAAAACTATTTAATGAATCCTTAGAAATTTTGGCATCACTTGGAGCTGAGATTGTAGAAGTCTCGTGTAAATACTTTGATTATGCCTTAGCTGCCTACTACTTAATTGCGCCAAGTGAGTGCTCATCAAATCTTGCTCGCTTTGATGCGATGCGTTATGGAATAAGAAATGGCCAGGGCTCTGCTAAAGAGGTAATGAATTCCACAAGACAGATTGGTTTTGGCAGGGAAGTTAAGCGCAGAATTATCCTTGGAACATATGCACTCTCAAGTGGTTATTACGATGCCTATTATGGCAGCGCGCAGAAGGTTAGAACTCTAATCTCACGTGATTTTGAAAGCGCATTTAAATTAGCAGATGTCTTAGTTTCACCAACAGCGCCAACAACTGCCTTTAAGATTGGCGAGAAGTCCAATGATCCGATTGCGATGTATTTAAATGACATTGCAACAATCCCAACTAACCTTGCAGGAATCGGCGGTATGTCACTTCCATCAGGACTTGCCGCTGAAGATGGGCTGCCAGCTGGATTTCAAATAATGGCCCCAGCCATGAAAGATGATTTGATGTATAAAGTCGGCGCTGCCCTTGAAGCAGAGCTAAATACTAAGTGGCAGGGACCAATTCTAAATTCTGCTCCAAAGCTAGGAGCAAAGTAATGGCTCTTAAATATGACGAGGTAATTGCAAAGTATGAACCATCACTTGGCCTTGAAGTTCATGTTGAATTAGGCACAGCATCAAAGATGTTCTGCGGCTGCAATACAGTCTTTGGAGCAGCTGCTAATACTCAAACCTGCCCAGTCTGTTTAGGCCTTCCAGGGGCTCTGCCTGTAGTAAATGGAAAGGCCATTGAATACACAATTGCGATAGGACTAGCACTTAACTGCTCTATTGCGCCCTATAGCCGCTTTGCAAGGAAGAACTACTTTTATCCAGACATGCCAAAGAATTTTCAAACCTCGCAATATGACGAGCCAATCTGCACCAATGGATATCTAGATATCACAATTGATACAGAGGAAGGAAGTAAGGACTTTAGAATTGAAATTGAACGAGTTCATATGGAAGAAGACACTGGAAAGTCACTTCACATGGGAGGATCAACTGGTCGAATCCACGGCGCTGATTACTCACTTCTTGATTACAACCGAGCTGGAATTCCTTTAGTTGAGATAGTTACAAAGATTGTTAATGGATGCGGCAAATATGCGCCAGAAGTTGCTAAGGCATATGTCTCAGAGCTTCGCGATGTTCTGCGCGGCCTTGGTGTTAGTGATGTAAAGATGGAGCAGGGATCACTTCGCTGCGATGCTAACGTCTCACTTCGACCAATTGGCTCTGAGAAACTTGGAACTAGAAGTGAGACTAAGAATGTCAACTCACTTAAGTCAGTAGAGCGCGCAATTAGGTCAGAGATGATTCGCCATGCTGAGCTACTTAACTCCAATCAGCGAGTGGTTCAAGAGACCAGACATTTTCATGAAGATACTGGCCTAACAACCTCAGGGCGCTCAAAGGAGCAGGCTGAGGATTACCGATATTTTCCAGAGCCAGACCTGGTTCCAATTGCTCCAAGTAAAGAGTTAATTGCAAAGATTGCTTCAAGCCTTCCAGAAAAACCCTCGGTTAGAAGAAAGAAGTTGCAAGAGGCTTGGCAGGTGCCAGATAAAGAGATGGCAGCGATGATTAATGCTGAAGTTCTAGATTTAGTTGAGGCAACAGTGAAATTGGGAGCAGATCCAACTCGCGCTCGTTCTTGGTGGTTAGGTGAAATAGCCAGAATTGCTAATGAGAAGGCGGTAGCTGCAGCAGATCTAGCTATTAGCGCTGCAGATGTCGCTGAAGTTGTAGCTCTAATTGTTAAGGGAGAGCTAACCGATAAATTAGCTCGCCAAGTTGTTGAGGCGTTAATTAATGGTGAGGGCAGCGTAGGTCAGATAATTGAAGCTCGCGGCATCAAAGTTCTCTCTGATGATTCATCTTTAATGGCGGCAATTGAACGAGCAATTGCGGCGGCTCCAGATGTTGCTGAAAAGGTTAGAGGGGGAAATATCCCAGCATCGGGGGCTTTAATTGGCGCAGTAATGAAGGAATCAAAGGGTCAAGCTGATGCAGCAAAAGTGCGCGATCTTTTACTCAAGCATTTAGGTCAGGGATAAGTAGGATTCATTCATGACAAATCCGATGAAGCCTCGTTCTGGACTTGTAACAGATGGTCTTGAGCGCGCTCCTGCTCGCGGAATGCTTAGAGCAGTTGGAATGAAAGATGAAGATTGGGTCAAGCCACAAATTGGAATTGCATCTTCTTGGAATGAAATCACTCCATGTAATCTCTCGCTAGATCGTTTAGCAAAAGCATCAAAGCAAGGAGTTTTTGATGCAGGTGGATTTCCTATGCAGTTTGGCACCATCTCAGTCTCTGATGGCATATCAATGGGCCATGAGGGAATGCACTTCTCATTAGTTTCAAGAGAGGTTATTGCAGACTCTGTTGAAACTGTGATGCAAGCAGAGAGATTTGATGGCATGGTCACATTTGCTGGTTGTGACAAATCTCTTCCAGGAATGATGATGGCAGCAGCGCGCCTTGATGTCGCTAGTGTTTTTGTTTATGCCGGTTCTACTCTTCCAGGACAAGTTGATGGAAAAGATGTAACCATCATTGACGCCTTCGAGGCAGTAGGAGCATGTGCTAGAGGATTAATTTCTCAAGAGCAGGTCGATAAAATTGAGCGCGCCATCTGTCCAGGTGAAGGAGCTTGCGGCGGGATGTATACCGCAAACACAATGGCAACTGTCGGTGAAGCAATTGGTTTATCACTTCCTGGCTCTGCTGCTCCTCCAGCAGTTGATCGCAGGCGTGATAGCTATGCTGTTAAATCAGGGGCAGCTGTTGTTGAGCTAATAAGACAAGGAATTACTACAAGAGATATTTTAAGTAAGCGAGCATTTGAAAATGCGATCACTGCCCTTATGGCCCTCGGTGGATCAACTAATGCTGTTCTTCACCTGCTAGCAATTGCCCATGAAGCAAAAGTTGATTTAACGTTAGATGATTTCCATCGAATTGGCTCAAAGGTTCCACTACTTGGCGACTTAAAACCATTTGGCAGATTTGTTATGAGCGATGTCGATAAAGTCGGAGGAATCCCAGTGGTATTAAAGGCCCTACTAGATGCTGGCCTACTTCATGGAGATTGTTTAACAGTTACTGGGAAAACTATGGCTGAGAATCTAGCTGATATCAATCCACCAGATCCTGATGGCGAAATATTAAGAGCGGTAAAAAGCCCAATGGGCGTTAGTGGCGGTATTACAATTTTAAGTGGCTCACTTGCTAAAGATGGCGCAGTGACAAAAGTTGCTGGAGTTGGAGTTGACTCCTTTGAAGGACCTGCCAGAGTCTTTGATCGAGAGCAATCTGCAATGCAAGCTTTAGAGGATGGAACTATTACTGCAGGAGATGTTGTAGTAATTCGTTATGAAGGGCCAAAGGGTGGCCCAGGAATGCGCGAGATGTTAATGATTACCGGCGCAATTAAAGGCGCAGGTCTTGGAAAATCTGTTCTCTTAATAACCGATGGCAGATTCTCAGGTGGCACAACCGGGCTATGTGTGGGCCATGTTGCACCCGAAGCTAGTGATGGTGGAGCGATTGCACTTGTTAAAGATGGCGATCGAATTCGTATCGATATCAATGCTAGAACTTTGGATCTATTAGTTGACGAGAGTGAGTTATCAAAGAGAATGGAAAGCTTTAAACCGCTACCAAGTAGGTATACCTCTGGGGTATTGGGTAAGTATGTGAAGCTTGTGGGATCAGCATCAAAGGGCGCGGTCTGCGATTAATAGGGGAATAATCCCCGCTCATATTGTGAGATAGCCGTCTTAAAGGTTGACTCATACTTTTTATCAGGGGATACTTATCCACATGTCAGCGAAATCAACTTCTGTAATAGCACTTGTTTCAGTGGTGATTCGCTGCGCGTGAACTAAATAAAGTTCACGCGCACCCTCAGGAAACTGAGGGTTTTTGCATTAGTAGGCCTAAAAAAGAATTGAAAGGAGTAGACCAAGATGGCAAATGAGATAAGCGGCGCTCAAGCCCTCGTTAACGCGCTAGAAGACTCTGGCGTTGATGTCATGTTTGGTATTCCTGGTGGCGCGATTCTTCCTGCCTATGATCCAATCTTTGATTCAAAGATCCGCCACATCCTAGTTCGCCATGAACAGGGAGCAGGTCATGCTGCAACTGGATATGCCCAAGTAACTGGTCGCGTGGGCGTCTGCATAGCAACTTCAGGGCCAGGAGCAACAAACTTAGTTACACCGATTGCTGATGCGCAGATGGATTCAGTTCCACTTGTTGCTATCACCGGTCAAGTTCCTTCAGCTGCGATTGGAACTGATGCATTCCAAGAAGCAGATATTCGTGGAATCACAATGCCGATAACAAAACACAATTACTTAATCACAGATCCTGCCCAAATTCCTCGGGCAATCGCTGAAGCTTTTTATATTGCATCTTCTGGAAGGCCAGGACCAGTTCTAGTTGATATTGCTAAAGATGCTCTCCAAAAGATGACTAGTTATAACTATCCAAAGAAGTTAACTCTTCTCGGTTACAACCCGCAGATCGAACCAAACGCAGAGGCAATTCGAGATGCTGCATCACTTATCGCTCAATCAAGTAAACCTATTTTCTATATTGGCGGCGGTGTAATAAAGGCTAATGCTGCAAAAGAACTTCTTGTGCTAGCAGAGTTAGTTGGGGCTCCAGTTGTTACAACTTTGATGGCAAGAGGGGCATTTCCTGATAGCCATAGCCAGCATCTTGGTATGCCTGGAATGCATGGAACAGTTGCTGCTGTTACTGGCCTGCAGAAAGCAGATTTACTTATTACTTTAGGCGCTCGATTTGATGATCGAGTAACTGGAAAACTCTCTACATTTGCCCCAAATGCCAAGATAATTCACGCCGATATTGATCCTGCAGAAATTGGTAAGAATCGCTATGCAGATGTGCCAATAATTGGTGATCTTGGCCCAATCATTAGAGCGCTAATTCCTGCAGTTAAGGCTGAGTTTGCTAAGAATAAGGCTGATATCACCCAGTGGTGGAAGCAGATGAATTCACTACGCCAGAAGTATCCACTTGGATATAACGAACCAAGTGATGGATCGCTATCGCCACAATATGTAATTGAGCGAATCGGGGCAATTACAGGCCCTGATGGAATCTATGTTGCAGGGGTTGGTCAACATCAGATGTGGGCATCACAATTTGTTAAGTATGAAAAACCAAGAACCTGGCTCAACTCTGGTGGCCTTGGAACGATGGGTTATGCAGTTCCAGCTGCAATGGGTGCCAAGGTTGGCGCGCCTGATACCCCG
>CAKZXY010000115.1 GCA_937883945.1 uncultured Clavibacter sp.
TATGAAACTGCCGCATTTAGACGGCTAATACAGCGCTGCTTTCCTAGCAGCTCCATTGATTCAAAAAGCGGCGGAGAGATGTGGCTTCCGGTGACTGCGATTCGAACTGGCGAGAAGGCAAGGCGCGGCTTAAGTGCCATCTGATCAATTAAGGCTTCACGTAATTTCGCCTCAATAGCGCCATGGCTCCAATCATCTACTCCCTGCAAAACCTCTAAAGATTTAGCAATTACAGCCTTTGCCTGCTCATTTGATAGGGCTGCGCTAGCTTCTTGATCGAAGGAGATCTCATCTGTAAATAAGAATTTGAGCATTGCGCTAACTTCATTCATTCTTGCAATACGCTCTTGAATTATAGGAAGTGCTTGACGAAGAACTGTTAGCTCCTCATCTTTGCCGCTGACCACCCCATCTTTAAGTAGGAAAGGCAGCGCCCTTGATAAGAAGTCATCGAGGGTCAAGTTTCTAATCTTCTCGCCATTTATTGCTTCAAGCTTTTTCATATCAAATCTAGCTGGCGAACTATTGACTCGCTCCAATACAAATAGTTCTACTAACTCACTCATCGAGACATCTTCACGATCATCACCGGGAGACCAGCCAAGAAGTGCCAAGTAATTACATATTGCCTCAGGCAAGAATCCTGACTCTCGATACCAAGCAATGGAAACCTCGCCATTACGCTTTGATAGCTTGGCATTATCTTGGCCCATAACAAATGGAAGGTGAGCAAAGAGTGGAAAATCCTCTACTGCAACTCCCATCGCTTGATAGACCCGAATCTGCCTTGGAGTTGATGAGAGTAGATCCTCTCCTCTAAGTACATGGGTAATCTTCATTAAGACATCATCAACTGCAACAGCTAAGGTATAAAGCGGAGAACCATCAGCTCGCATCAAAACAAAGTCTGGAACATACTTATGTTCAAAGCTAACTTCACCTCTGATTAAATCGTTAAAGGTAGTCGCTCCATCTGGCATCCGCATGCGAACTACTGGAGCTCTACCTTGGCTAATAAATGCTTCGATTTCACCACTTGTTAGCTCGCGACATTTACCGTCATAACCTGGAGCTTGATTTAGCTCCCTCTGTTTATCGCGTCTCTTCTCTAGCTCCTCAGTTGAGCAGTAGCAATGGTATGCATCGCCATTTTTAATGAAAATATCGGCCCAATGTTTGTAAGTATCTAGTCTCTGGGATTGCAGATATGGACCATGTTCTCCCCCAACTTCAGGGCCCTCATCCCAATTGATTCCTAGCCACTTAAGGGTCTCGATAGCGCGAGCAATATATTCATCGGTAACTCTCTCGCGATCTGTATCTTCAACGCGAAATATCAATTTTCCAGAGCAATGCCTGGCATAGGCCCATGCAAATAGCGCAGTTCTAATATTTCCTACATGAAGATCTCCTGTGGGAGATGGAGCAAAGCGTGTTCTTACTTCCTTAGTCGATGAATTAGCCACGGCTACTTACCTTATTTCTTAGCGTGCCAAGACCTTCAATAGAGATGCTTACCTCACCTGATGGATTCATCGGACCAATTCCTGATGGAGTTCCGGTAAGAATTACATCGCCTGGAAGCAGCGTCATCACTTTGGTAACAAACTCGATAATAAATGGCACATCAAAGACCATATCGGAGAGCTTTGCGCTCTGTTTCAGCTCGCCATCAACATGAGCTGTAATTAACTGATCGCCAGGGATAAATTCTGTATCAATCCAAGGTCCAAGCGGGCAGAAGGTATCAAAGCCCTTTGCTCTACTCCACTGACCATCTTTCTTCTGCAGATCTCTAGCAGTTACATCATTGGCAAGGGTGTAGCCAAAGATCACATCCTTTACCTTTTCTCTTGGCACTTCCTTACATATCTTGGAGATAACAACTGCCAACTCTGCCTCATGATCTATTCGCTCACTTGTATCTGGCCATTGAATCAAATCCTCTGGGCCAATTACTGAAGTATTTGGTTTGATAAAAATTATTGGCTCAGCTGGCACTTCCCCGCCCATCTCAGCTGCATGATCGGCATAGTTTTTTCCAACACAGACCACTTTGCTTCTTGGTATTACTGGGGCAAGGAGCTTGACTTCATTAAGTGCAAAGACTTCCTCTTGCTTAAAGATCCCGGCATAGAGTGGATCGCTAGCGATTGCAGTAATGCTCATATCATCTTCCAAGAGACCAAAATGGGGATCGCTACCTAACTTTGATCCGGCAGGAGGAGAGAATCTAACAATGCGCATTAGCTAACTCTAAACCTCTTTGTTGGGAACTAAATCAGCTGGGCGCTCGACTAGAAATGTTGCGATTCGATGTCTTCTTCCAATTGGACGCTCGGCAGTGACAACCCAACCTTTTAGCGTAAGTGTGCTTCCAGGGATAGGAACTCTTCCTAGGCTTTTAGCTACATATCCGCCAATTGTGTCTACATCTTCTTTCTCATCTTCGCTTAATTCAAATTCGAGTTTATCTGCTAAATCCTCTAAATGAAGTCTTGCTGAGACTCTAACTTGAGTAGTACTTACCCATTCAAATTCCTCAACATCATCATCATATTCATCAGCAATCTCTCCAACGATTTCTTCCAAGATATCTTCAATGGTAATAAGACCAGCAGTTCCACCATATTCATCTACTACTACTGCTAGGTGTATCTGATCTCGCTGCATCTCCTTTAATAGCTCTGATGCAGTCTTAGTCTCTGGAACAAATGTTGCTCCTCTAATGTGCTGACTAACTAACTCAGTTAACTCAGCTTCACGATATTCATGAGTCCTTCTTGCTAAATCTTTTACATAGGCAATGCCAAGAATTTCATCAAGATTCTCGCCAATGACTGGAATTCTGGTAAAACCAGAGCGAAGAGCTAAGGAAAGGCCCTGTCTTAAGTTCTTGTTTCCTTCAATCCAGACCATCTCTGTTCTTGGAACCATTAGCTCTCTAACTAAGGTATCGCCCAATTCAAAGACCGAGTGGATCATCTCGTGCTCTGACTCTTCAACTAATCCCCGTTCATGTGCTTGATCCACTAGATCACGTAGCTCTGCCTCATTGGCAAATGGGCCAGTCTTAAATCCTTTTCCTGGGGTTATCGCATTTCCAATAGCAATCAATAGCGCAGTTAATGGACCTAAGATTTTAGACATTACCACCGCAACCACGCAGGCCGGAATAATCCAGCGACCAGCATTTTGTTTTGCCAAGGTTCTTGGCCCCACTCCCACAACAACATATGAGAGCACAACCATGGTAAATACGGCGATAAACATCGCTAGAGCAATTGGTTCAAATAGAACAATGAAAGCTTGAGCAACAATAACTGTGGCCGTTAATTCAAATGCCTTTCTTACAAATAAAATCACATTTAGATAGCGGGCAGGTTCTTTTACAACCCTTGCCACCCAAGCAGCTGATTTAGATGACTTTACCTCTAGCTCTTCGACAAATACTCGAGAGATCGAGTTAATTGCAGATTCAGAGCCAGCTAAAAATCCGGCAAAGAGTAAGAGGGCAACTACTGATAGAACTTCAGTAAGGCTCACCGTTTAGCTCTCCATTCAATTAGATATCTATCCTGCAGGGCAAACATCACTTCTCTCTGATCTGCTTCAAGGTGGTCATATCCTAAAAGATGGAGAACTCCATGGACTATCAGTAATTCTAATTCATCTTGGAGGCTGGAATTAACCTTAAGCGCATTCTTATTGGCATAAGTTGGGCAGAGAGCGATATCTCCCAGTATTGCAGGGCCAAGGG
The DNA here is from genome assembly GCA_937883945.1 of uncultured Clavibacter sp. Taxonomy (GTDB): domain Bacteria; phylum Actinomycetota; class Actinomycetes; order Nanopelagicales; family Nanopelagicaceae; genus MAG-120802. The sequence continues at coordinate 3,761 of CAKZXY010000115.1, forward strand.
AAGCTGAATTTGGTTTTACTTCATCCATAGGAAATGCCAGAACATCAGTTGGTCCCTCCTCCTCCATCCAGCGCAGGTGAAGCGCGCTCATCTCTTCTTCATCAAGCAAGGAGATGTTTAACTCTGAATCAGGATGAACCCCTTGAGCTAAAATAGTGAAGTGAGCCAGTGATTTAAGGCGCTCTAAATCACATTTGGAATCAGTTAAATTAGTAAGTTCTATATTCATTTCGCACTTTACCTAAGGGTTTAAGTAAGTTAGCGATCACTCCTTAAAGACCTTGGTTTATTATCTCGTCTATCAGCTCTATCTCCAGCTACTAAACTATCAAAGCGACCATAGGCATCAACAATCTCGCTGACCAATCTATGTCTGACTACATCCTCTGAAGTTAGATCCATAAAGGAAATATCATCAATTCCCTCTAAAATATTTCGCACAATCTTCAGCCCTGAATCTTGATGGCTAGGAAGATCTATCTGAGTGATATCGCCAGTAATAACCATCTTTGATGAGAATCCAAGTCTGGTTAAAAACATCTTCATCTGCTCAGGAGAGGTGTTCTGGGCTTCATCCAAGATGATAAATGAGTCATTGAGAGTTCGACCTCTCATATATGCAAGAGGAGCAACTTCAATAGTTCCTGCTGACATTAAACGAGGAATTGCCTCAGGATCTAGCATGTCATGGAGGGCATCAAAGAGCGGGCGAAGATAGGGATCAATTTTTTCATGGAGAGTTCCTGGCAAGAAACCAAGTCTCTCTCCAGCTTCAACTGCAGGACGGGTAAGAATAATTCTATTTACCTGTTTAGCTTGAAGAGATTGGACAGCCTTCGCCATCGCAAGATAAGTCTTGCCAGTTCCCGCAGGTCCAATTCCAAAGGTGACAGTGTTTTTATCTATCGCATCTACATAGCGCTTCTGATTTGAAGTCTTAGGTCTAATTGTCTTGCCGCGATTACTTAATATATTTAACGTCAATACTTCAGCAGGAGAGCTTCCATCATTAATCATCGCTATTGAGCGTCTAACAGCGTCATCACTTAAAGGCTGTCCTGTTCGGATAACGGTTAGGAAACTCTGAATCAGCTGCTTTACCCGCTCGCATCCTTGAGTACTTCCACGAAGAATGACTTCATTTCCTCTAACGGTAATTGCCACATCATGAAATGCGCTCTCAATTGCTTTGATGTAGGAATCATTTGGCCCAGTTATTGAAACGCTGGAGATATCGCTAGGTAGCGTTAGAGTGATTCGATCCATTACGCCAATACTATCCAGGGGGCCAGCTCAGCGCACGACCACCGAGAAGATGCAGGTGAGCGTGAAAAACGCTTTGGCCGCCATCGACGCCGGTATTAAAAAGAGTCCGATAGCCATTTAACTCACGTTCTTTGGCAATACTTGCAGCCATCTCAAAGCACTCAATTAGAACTGCTGGATTTGTACGGGTTAACTCAGCTGCATTCTCAGAGTGAATCTTTGGAATTATCAATACATGAGTTGGCGCCACAGGATTGATGTCATTAAATGCTAAAACATTATCGCTCTGCCTAACTATGTCGGCAGGAATCTCGCCACTAACTATTGAGCAAAAGAGACATTTCATGGGTTATCTCTACCAGATTCCAAGACCAGTTTGAACTGCAGCTAGAGCTGCTGCTCCCGCGTGAGCTGAGCGAAAGATTGGAAGTCCCATTGCCACCGAGAGAGCTCCTCGCTCTAAAAAGGCTCTAGCCTCTTCATCGCTAATTCCACCTTCAGGCCCAATTATTAAAAGGACTCTAGTTATTTGCTTATCTATCTGAGCTTTAGATAACAGATCCGATAACTTTCCACCATCAGATTCGTGAAAGAGAAGTGTTAAATCAAAACCTGATAAGACTTCACTCGCGCTGATTCCGTTTTGAAGTGTTGCGATCTTTGGAAACCAAGCTCTCCTTGATTGCTTAGTAGATTCCCTTGCCCAACTACGCCACTTATCTAGCGAGTCTTGCTCATCTTTAAATTGCCCAATGGAGCGATTGGCGCTCCAAGGAATAATCTCATCAACTCCAGCCTCTGTTAATAACTCTATTGTTTCTCGCGCTCTATCGCCTTTAGTTAGAGCCTGCATAACAGTGAGCCAAATTTTAGAGGCAGGAAAGTCTTGAACCGTTAATACCTTTGCAGAGAAGGATCTCTTGGTAATTGAAGTAACTTCAACGCTGACTCTGCGCCCCTTGCCATCGGTTAAAGCAATAATCTCATTGACTTTTATCCTTGTTACATTTATCGCATGGTGGGCTTCATCGCCTGAAACAAATAGCTCACCTTTATCTGGTAGCTCATCAACTATAAATACTGGAAGCATTAGTTTCTAAATGCCTCTTTGAACTTACCAAAGAAGCCAGCGCTACCCTGACCATCTTCCTTATTTGATTTCATCTTATTTGAACTCTTATCTTCACTACGCAATTTGGCAAATTCCTTTAATAGGTCACTCTCTTTTTTAGATAACTTACTAGGAACTTCAACGCTTACATGGGCATAGAGATCTCCCCTGCCACCGCCGCGCAATTTAGTCATACCCTTTGCTTTTACTGCAATCACATCACCGCTTTGAGTTCCAGGCTTTATCTCGATATTAATTTCACCATCTAGAGTTTCAATAACCATCTCACTTCCAAGGGCTGCTGATGTCATTGGAACTGAGACTGCGATATGTAAGTTATCGCCATCGCGAAGTAAATACTCATGTTCTTCAACAATCATCTCTACATATAAATCTCCGGCAGGCCCTCCTCCTGCGCCAACCTCGCCTTGACCTGATAGCTGCATGCGATTTCCAGTCTCAACTCCAGCAGGAATTTTCACTGAAACGCTTCTACGCGCTCTGACTCGACCATCTCCTGAACATTCGGTGCAGGCCTGTGGAATTACAGTTCCAAAACCTTGGCAAGTTCCACATGGCCTTGATGTCATAACTTGACCGATAAATGATCTAGTAACTTGTTGAATCTCGCCCCGTCCCCTGCAAATGTCACATGTGCTCGGAGAAGTTCCTGGCGCGCAGCCATCTCCACCACATTTAGTACAGATAATCGCCGTTTCAACTCCAATCTCACGCTCGGTTCCAAAACATGCTTCAGCCAGAGTTATTGTGGTTCGAATCAAGGCATCTTGCCCCTGACGAGTTCTCGCTCTTGGCCCTCTTGGATTTCCGCCGCCGCCAAAGAAGGCATCCATAATGTCGCTAAAGCCCCCAAAGCCGCCGCCAAAGCCAGCAAAATTATCTCCACCACGATCATAATTACTTCGTTTTTCAGGATCACTTAATATTTCATAGGCAGCGGTAATCTCTTTAAAGCGATCTTGCACTTTAGGATCTGGATTAACATCAGGATGAAGTTCGCGAGCTAATTTGCGATAGCTCTTCTTTATCTCATCTTGTGAGGCATTTCTCTCAACGCCTAGAGCTTTATATAGATCACTCATTACTGGCTATCCATCAAAAATCTACCAACATATCTAGCTACTGCGTTTACTGCAGACATTGAAGATGAGTAATCCATTCTCGTTGGACCAATAATTCCAAGGGCGCCAAGTGAATTACCATCTATTCCATAACCCATTGAAACCAAGCTAGTGCGCTGCAATCCACTCTCTGACTGCTCACTTCCTATTCGAACTCTCATCGTATCTCCAGCATCACTAAGAAGTCTTAGTAAAACTACTTGCTCCTCTAGCGCCTCTAACACGCCATGAATCTCTGCTGATGACTCACTATTTGATCTGGCTAAATTAGCTGCGCCTGCCAAGACAACTTTCTCCTCAGGTCTTTCAATAGCCATCTCTATCAAGTTTGAAATTATCAGAGCAGTTGAAGTTCTCTCATTCTTACCAAAGTGGGCCAAGATAGCCTCAAGGTCCTGGCCAACATCTGACATTGCTTTGCCAACGACTGCGGCATTTAATCTCTGTCGCAGATCTGCCAGGAGAGGATCACTTAACTCATAGGGAAGCTCAAGTACTCGCTGCTCAACTCGCCCAGTTGTAGTAATTAGCACAAGCATCAAGCGAGATGGAGTTAGGAGAACCAATTCAATATGCCTTACTCGAGATTTGGTAAGCAGTGGGTATTGAACAACTGCCACCTGCTTTGTCACCTGCGCCAGGAGGCGCACTGTTCTCATCACAATGTCATCTAGATCATTAGCACCCTCTAGAAATGTTTCGATAGCTCGACGCTCTGCGCTTGATAGCGGTTTAACTGTTGCAATTTTATCTACAAATAAACGGTATCCCTTATCAGTTGGAATTCTTCCGGCGCTGGTATGTGGTTGAGTAATTAACCCTGCGCTTTCAAGAATCGACATCTCATTTCGAATAGTTGCAGAAGAAATTCCTAGAGCGCTCTTTTCTGAAATTATTTTAGAGCCGACTGGCTCCTCTGTAGCCACATACTCCTCAACGATGGCTCTTAAAATTTCAAGCTGCCTACTCTCCATCTCCTAGCGATTCTCCTTCATTCTCATTAAAGCGTAGCAATTCCTAAGGTGGCCAAAATAATTAGTAACATCGCAGGAAATCCGGTTCGAATCTTATTTGCTCTAAAGTGGAAGAATATTGCTCCGGCCATTACAAACCAGATAATCGCATATCCATAGAGTTTTAAATCTGAGTTATCAAGAGCAAAGCCAATAACCAAGGATGAGGAGGCTAGGGTTTCAAATATTCCAACCAGCCTTGCAAGTCCATCTGGAAAACCCACATCTCTAGTTCCAGAGAGCCCAGCGCTGCTGCCACTTGCTTTTGATAGACCTGCGATGAGAAAAATCAGGGCTAACAGGAGGGTAATAACAGTATGCATAGTCGCCATAAGGCAAAGTTACTACAAGACTAACTCGCGCACGATTTTATCGGCAATCAAGCGCCCATCTCTGCTTAATACCAATCGCATATCTTGCCAACTTGCACTATCTAGAAAACCAGAGGTAAGAAATTCTTCGGCCTTAGCAATCTGGGCAGAGCTCAAGTGATTATGCAGAATTCCCTCCCGCCTTCTGATTTGTAGCATTATGAATTCATCTGAGAGATTCTCTGGAGTCAATATCTCATGGCTTAACTCTGGGCTCTGGCCTTGCAAGATTTTCTCCTGATAAGAACTTGGATGTTTAACATTCCACCAACGCTTGCCATTTAAGTAGGAGTGAGCTCCTGCTCCTACTCCCCACCAAAATGAACCATCCCAGTAGGCGATGTTATGGCGACATTGCCCGCCAGGTTTACTCCAATTACTTAACTCATACCAATTAAATCCTGCTGCCTCAAAGAGTTGATCGGCAAGTAAATACTTATCAGCGCTCTGATCATCTGGAGGCATTGTTAGTTCGCCGCGATTAATTTGAGCCGCTAGCTTTGTGCCCTTCTCAACGATTAAGGCATAAGCGCTAATGTGATCGATATCTAGCGCGAGGGCATACTCCAAACTTCTGCGCCAATCATCGATAGTTTCACCAGGTGAGCCATATATTAAATCCACGCTTACATGTTTAAAACCAGCGGCTCTAACCATTGAAACTGCGCGTCCAACGCTTTCAGGGTTATGAGTGCGATCTAGAACTTTTAGTACCGAGCCAACTGCAGATTGCATTCCCATGGAAATTCGTGTTGCCCCAGCGCTTTTAATCTCATCTAGGAACTCTTGCGTGAGTGAGTCAGGATTTGCCTCAAGTGTTATCTCAATATCTTTATCTAGAGTAAATCTGCCTCTAATGGCTTCAATTACTCTGGCTAATTGCGCCGCCGGTAGAAGTGATGGCGTTCCTCCCCCAAAGAAGATTGTGGGGATAGTTGCAGATCCAACTACTTGAGCGGCCATCTCAATCTCTTTTATCGCTGAATCAATGTAGGAAGATGAAAGAGAGTCTAAATCTCCGCTCTTTAACTCACTTGGGGTGTAGGTATTAAAATCACAGTAACCGCATCTTTTAGCGCAGTAAGGAATGTGAATATAGAAGGAGAGCCGCTGGCTCACGCTACTTCTTCACCTTTCCGCTCTCTTCATCAGCATTAGTTGAAAGCGCAGCGATGAATGCCTCCTGTGGGACTTCAACTCTTCCCACCATCTTCATTCGCTTCTTTCCCTCTTTCTGCTTCTCTAAGAGTTTGCGCTTACGAGAGATATCTCCGCCATAACACTTTGCTAAAACATCTTTACGGATAGCGCGAATTGTTTCGCGGGCAATGATTTTGGCTCCGATAGCTGCCTGAATGGGAACTTCAAATTGCTGCCTTGGAATTAGCTCTCTAAGTTTTGAAGTCATCAATACCCCATAGGTATATGCCTTATCGCGGTGAACAATTGAGCTAAAGGCATCAACAGTCTCTCCTTGAAGCAAGATATCAACTTTTACTAAATCGCCCTCAGCCTCACCTATTGGTTCATAATCAAGTGAGGCATAACCCTTAGTTCTTGACTTTAAGTGATCGAAGAAATCAAAGACAATTTCGGCAAGTGGCAAGGTGTAGCGAATTTCAACACGATCTTCAGAGAGATAATCCATGCCATTTAGGGCCCCTCTTCTCTGCTGACAAAGCTCCATAATCGTTCCAATGAAGTCAGTTGGAGAGAGAATTGTTGCCTTAACTATTGGCTCTCTGACCTGAGCTACTTTTCCATTGGGATATTCGCTTGGATTGGTAACAATTAACTCTTGCCCAGTATCAGTTGTAACCGAGTAGACCACATTCGGGGCAGTTGAGATAAGGGTTAGATCAAACTCTCGCTCAAGGCGCTCTCTAACAATTTCCATATGGAGAAGTCCTAGGAAGCCACATCTAAATCCAAAGCCAAGGGCGGCAGAGTTTTCTGGTTCATAAACTAAAGCAGCATCATTTAGCTGCAACTTATCTAGCGCATCGCGAAGTAGTGGATATTGATCGCCATCAATTGGAAACAGGCCTGAGAAAACCATTGGTTTCGGGTCTTTATAGCCAGAGAGGGCTTGAAGTGCTGGTTTATGGAAAGTCGTTACCGTATCTCCAACTCGTGATTGGCGGACATCTTTTACGCCAGTAATTAGATAGCCCACCTCGCCAACTCCAAGGCCCTTACTTGATACCGGCTCTGGTGAGATAACTCCAATATCTAATAACTCATGCTTAACTCCAGTTGAAAACATCTGGATCTGCTCTCTTGGTGAGAGATGTCCATCAAATACTCGAACATATGTCACAACGCCGCGATAGGTGTCATAGACCGAATCGAAGATTAAAGCTCTTGCGGGGCCATCTGGATTTCCTTTTGGAGCTGGGATTTGGGCAACAATTTGATCTAATAGCTCCTCAACACCAATTCCTGATTTTCCAGAGACGCGCATGCAATCCTCAGGTTTACATCCAACTAGCTTAGATAACTCAATTGCAAACTTTTCCGGCTGAGCAGAGGGCAGATCAATCTTATTTAATACTGGAATAACCGTTAAGTTATTTTCCATCGCAAGATAGAGATTTGCCAGTGTTTGAGCTTCAATGCCTTGCGCACAATCAACTAATAAAATAGCGCCTTCGCATGCTGCAAGAGATCTTGATACTTCATAGGTAAAATCAACATGGCCTGGAGTATCAATCATATTTAATATGTATTCCTTGCCATCAAGGCCTGACCTCCAAGGAAGACGAACAGCTTGGCTCTTGATAGTAATTCCACGTTCACGTTCAATATCCATGCGATCTAAATATTGGGCTCGCATATTTCGCGCCTCAACAACTCCGGTTATTCCAAGCATTCGATCTGCCAGAGTGGATTTGCCATGATCAATATGGGCGATGATGCAGAAATTACGAATCTGCTCAGGGTTAGTTGCAGCAGGCTGCGGCGCTTTACTTAAGTCAATTGCAGGCATGCCTATCGCCTACTTTGTTTGAAAGAGTTGGCTGGATTAACGAACGCCAGCTTTGTGGGCTGACTTAGCCATAGCTGACTTCTTATTAGCAGCTTGGTTGGCATGTATTACGCCTTTTGATACTGCGATATCGAGTTCGCGAGAGGCATTTGAGAGCTCAGTGGCGACAATCTTTGAATCTCCTGCAGTAAGGGAATCACGGAAGCGACGGATAGCGGTCTTAAATGAGGAGCGCACTGACTTATTACGCAGGCGAGCCTTATCGTTGGTCTTGATTCTCTTGATCTGGGACTTGATATTTGCCACGAACTTAAAGCCTTCCATTTGAGTGAATTACAACGCGGCAGGGTATCAGCCAGAGTTATCTCGACTCAAACTGAGAATCTCAGCTTCCCTAAATTCCGCCTATTTTCGCCCTACTTTGCCGGCAATTGCCAGAACGCTTCGCTCCAGGGCATAGAGCGGGTCGGCCTCAGCTCCTTTAATGGCCACATCGGCTTTTGCTAACTCACCGATCGAGAATGCGATTAGCGCTGGGGTCCACTTTCCTAATTGGCGCCTAGCCTTATCAATCTGCCAGGGAGCAAGGCCAAGAGAGCCGGCAAGCTGAAAGGCATTAGCTCCGCGCGGAGCTCCTGAAACTTTTGCAAGAGCTCTAATTGAAGAGGTAACTGCAGCGAGAATCATTATTGGATCAACTCCAGTATCAAGAGCATTTCTTAAAGAAATCAGAGCAGCTTTGCTATCTCCCGCCAAAGTTGCATCAGCTACA
>CAKZXY010000116.1 GCA_937883945.1 uncultured Clavibacter sp.
CGACGCCAAATTGGTTTCCTTCGGGGTCCTGACGCACTTCGACTTTGGCACCGCGGATCACGATAGTGCCTTTGGTGGCCACGACTTTGCCCGTAAATATGGTGAGTTGCTGCGCATCCTCGTAGCGCATGCTGTCAGCGTCGATATTCATGGGCTTGTTGCGGTCGGCTTTTTCAGCCCAGGCGCTGGGCAGCAGCCCGGCGCCAAGCAATGCGCAAAGGATCAAGGTGGGTTTCATAAAGGCACGAAAATTGCTGAAATTTATGGCTCAAACATAATCTCTGAGCGTCATAGACATCGCTATGAAGTTAATAACTCCTATCGCAAAGAGCTAAGTGGAGCTGGCTTGGTCTTTAGCGGTACATCGCCAGATGAGAATTTAGTTGAATTTGTTGAATTGCCAAGAGAGGTTCATCCATTTTATGTGGGAACTCAAGCTCATCCAGAATTTAGATCAAGGCCGACTAGAGCCCATCCACTCTTTACTGGCCTAATTAAGGCCGCGCTAGAACGTGGATGATAGATCCTCGATTGAAATATTCCTCAATCACTGCGCAATAGAACGAGGACTAGCTAAGAACACTCTTTCATCCTATAGACGAGATCTAGAGAAATTTCTCAACTATCTAAATCAGAATCAGAAGAAGATTTCCAGTATTACGCCAAGTGATGTGGCAGCCTTTCTTCACACTCTTAGAGAGGCCAAATTAAATGAATCAAGTATCGCTAGAAATGCTGTTGCCTTAAGGAGCCTTTTTGCTTTTCTAGCTAAAGAAAGCGGCGATGAAAGTATTGCTAAAGAGATTCTTGTGCCACGAAGCGCTAAGAGATTGCCAAAAGCTTTAAGTATCGATCAGATCGCAACACTTATTAATAGCTGCGCAGATGACTTATCGGGTATTAGAGATAGGGCGATATTGGAGCTGCTCTATGCAACTGGGGCAAGAGTAAGTGAGATTATTGCTCTTAATCGTTCAGATATTTCGCAAAATAACCAAGAGGGCGTTGAGGCAATAACAATTAAGGTTCGAGGCAAGGGGGGTAAGGAGCGTTTAGTTCCTGTAGGAAGTTATGCCAGATTGGCACTTGATCAATATCTAACGAGATCTCGCCCTATCTTTGCTAAGAATTTAAAGGAGGAGGCTCTCTTTTTAAACGAAAAGAGAGGAACTCGCCTCTCGCGCCAGAGCGCCTGGCAGATCGTTACTGATGCAGCAAAGAGATCGGGCCTAGATGAGGCAATTTCTCCTCATGGTTTTAGGCATTCTTTTGCAACCCATCTTCTTGATGGGGGAGCCGACATTAGGGTGGTGCAAGAACTTCTAGGACATGCCTCGGTAACAACTACGCAGATTTATACCTTGGTAACAATCGATAAATTACGTGAGAGCTATGCAAGCGCTCACCCAAGATCAAAGTAGAGCTATCTACCTCTAAGTCTTCTAGCAATAATTGATTGATCGCCCTTTGCCTCTAAATCTGCAATCACAATTGCAAGAGATTCACGAACGATTCGACCTCTATCAACTGCAAGACCAAGATCTCCTCTTAAGTGGAGTCTTGCTTGCTCTAAATCAAATAGCTCTTCAGGTGAAAGGTAAACGGTAATTTTCTCATCATGTTTTTCCCGCCCTGATGGTCCTTTATCTAAACCAGTTGCGCGACGTCTCGGGGTCTGTCTAACACCAGTTGACTTAGGAGCGCTTTTAGCAACAGTGGTAGTTGTTGGCCGGTTGGTATGAGAGACCTCAACTTCTTCTACACTTTGATCTGGTACTGCGCTAAGAGTTGTCTTTCTAAATAACTCATCTGCTCCAGGCAAACTAATACGTCTTGTCATCGAACCCCTCCATTGGCAATTATTTCTCTTGCAAGTCTGCGATAAGAAGCAGCTCCAACTGAGGAGCTTGCATATGAAGTGATTGGCTCTCCAGCAACAGTTGTCTCTGGAAATCTAACGGTTCTAGCAATCGTGGTATCGAAAACGTGAGCTGGGAAGGCTTCGCTGATTCGCTCCAAAACCTCGCGGCTATGGACAGTTTTTCTATCAAACATAGTTGGCAAAATTCCTAGAAGCTCGATATCAGGGTTGGTATTGGCCTTTACTTTCTTGATGATGTCATCAAGGAGAGCCACACCTCTAAGCGCAAAATACTCACATTCCAGGGGCACTAGAACCCAGTGAGATGCGGTAAGGGCATTAACGGTTAGAAGGCCAAGAGATGGTTGGCAATCAATAAGAATGACATCATAAAAGTCAGTAACAGTGGAAAGAACTCGCTTCAGAATCTTTTCACGAGCGATAACATTTACCAATCCACCTTCAGCGCCAGATAAATCCTCGTGAGCTGGGATCATATCCATGCCAGGAACGCTGGTTTTTAGAAGGAAATCAGATACCTGCGTTGATTCATCCATAAGCAGGTTATAGACAGATCCTTCGATATCTCTGGTTGAAACATTAAGACCAATAGAAAGTGAATGCTGTGGATCGAAATCAATTAGTAGAACTCTTCTTCCAAGTTCTGCAAAAGCGGCGCCAAGATTAATTGTTGTTGTGGTTTTACCAACTCCACCTTTTTGATTAACAACTGAAATTATCTTGGCATTGCCATGCTCTGTTAAAGGCGCTGGATATGGAAAGTCCTTAGCGGGTTTTCCCAATACTGACGATGATGTGACAATTTCAGAATCAGCTTTTGAAAATGTCGATTTAGCGTTCAAGCGAGATATCTCTGAAGCACTTTTTGCCATACCCAGACTTTAACCACCGCTTATCGCGATATTGGCTGCGACACGCATAGACTTGCCAGACTATGGATGAAGTTTCAAGGCAACCCTCAAGTAATACTTTAGCCTCTCCCGCGCAAAGTATTAGCGAAGGAAGAGTTGCGGGCTTCTCGGTTCACTTAGAAAACTTCGATGGCCCATTTGATTTGCTCTTGCAACTTATTTCAAGACATCGCATGGATATTACCGATGTTGCAATTGCCACCGTTACAGATGAATTTATTACCTATATTCGCGAACTGGAGAAAACTGAAGCAGGCTGGAAACTCGATCATGCCAGTGAATTCGTAGTTGTTGCCGCTACTTTATTGGATCTAAAAGCTGCTCGCCTCTTGCCATCTGGACAGATTGATGACGAAGAAGATTTGGCGCTTCTTGAAGCTCGCGATCTGCTCTTTGCTCGATTATTGCAATATCGCGCCTTTAAGGAGATTGCTTCAATCTTGTCAGAGCGAATCATTGAGCAAGAAAAAACCTTCGCCCGCTCAGTCTCACTTGAGCCTGTCTTTGCAGCTTTGCTGCCTGAGGTATTAATTGGAGTAACCCCTGAGAGATTTGCCGCTATCGCAAACCGGGTTCTTACCCCCAAAAGCGCCCCAACCCTCTCTGTTGAGCATCTACATCTGCCGCTAGTTAGTGTGGCCGCCGAAGCCCTCGCCGTGGTTTCGGCCTTAAGAAGGCATAAAACAATGAGTTTTAGAGCCCTGGTAAGCGATGCAGCAAATACCTTAGTTGTGGTTGCTAGATTTCTCGCCCTACTTGAGCTCTTCAAAGAAGGCTCGGTTAGATTTGAACAGGTCATTGCTCTAGGCGAGCTGCAGATAACCTGGGTTGGAAGCGTTGAGGGAGAAATTAGAGTTAGTGATGAGTTTGATCGCCCAGCTTTGATTGAATCAGGAGAAGACGGGGTAGAAGGAGGTGGAGTTAATGTCTAATCGCGAACTTGAGCGTTCAATTGAGGCTATTTTGATGGTTGTTGAGGAGCCGGTCTCTGAGGTAGTTCTCGCCCAGATAATTGAAACTCCAACCGAGCAGATACTCGAAGCGTTGAATGCCTTAGCAGCCTCATATGAAGAGCAGGGAAAAGGTTTTACACTAAAGCAGATCTCTGGTGGATGGCGCTTCTATAGCCATCCTGATCTATCTCCACTGGTTGAGAAATTTGTTTTAGATGGTCAACAAGCAAAACTCACTCAAGCAGCTCTGGAAACGCTAGCTGTCATTGCATACCGCCAACCGATTTCAAGGGCTCGAGTCTCTGCTATCCGCGGAGTTAATGTTGAGGCTGTTATGAAGACGTTAGTCACCAGAGGACTAGTGGAGGAGTGCGGAATCGAGCATGAAACTGGAGCAATCCTTTATCGAACAACGCATTACTTCCTGGAGAAAATTGGACTTAACCGCGTTGAAGATCTTCCAGCGCTAGCGCCATTCTTGCCAAATATTGATGGTCTAGATGAGGTAATTGCTTCTCTTACTGAGTGAGT
>CAKZXY010000117.1 GCA_937883945.1 uncultured Clavibacter sp.
CGGGAGCGGGATGGGATCTAGATCAAGCAACTGAGTTTCTCGTTGTCGCTGCAACCCTTCTGGATCTTAAAGCGGCGAGACTTCTTCCAAGCGGAGAGGTTGAGGATGAGGAGGATCTAGCCCTCCTTGAGGCCCGCGATCTGCTCTTTGCCCGACTACTTCAGTACCGAGCCTTCAAGGAGATCGCAGCGACCTTTGGCGAGCGCATTCTGGCCGCTGATAAATCCTTCCCACGTGTTGTGGCGCTGGATCCAGCCCTGGCCAGCCTGCTGCCTGAGGTGTTGATCGGCGTGGGCGCTCAGCGCTTTGCCGCTATCGCAGAGCGTGTGTTGACCCCTAAGGTTTCCCCGGTCGTCGCGGTAGAGCACCTCCATATGCCGCTTGTGAGCGTCACAGAGGAGTCAAAGCGGGTTGTTGAGGCGTTGCGCCACTCGAAGAGTTTGAGCTTTAGAAACCTGATTGCTAATGCTGATAGCACCTTGGTGGTCGTAGCTCGCTTCTTAGCCCTATTAGATCTCTATCGCCAAGGCGTCTTGCGCTTTGACCAGGTCATTGCCATGGGAGAGTTGCAGATTAGCTGGACTGGGAGCCTTGAGGGCGAGGTTGAGATCACCGATGAGTTTGATATACCCGTAGTTTTAGAAGATGACGAGCCGACAGAAGGTAGTACGAATGTCTAATGTAGAAGTTGAGCGTTCTATCGAGGCGATCTTGATGGTCGTAGATGAGCCGGTTTCAGAGATCATCTTGGCTCAGGTCCTTGAAAAGACGGTCGAAGAGGTCGAGGCTGCCCTTGCTCACCTGGTAACTACCTACGATGACCGTGGATTTTCCTTGCGCAAAATCAACGGGGGATGGCGCTTCTATAGCAACCCTGATTATCACGCAGCCGTTGAGAAGTTCGTTCTAGATGGCCAGCAAAATCGCTTGACCCAAGCTGCCCTTGAGACCCTTTCAGTGATCGCCTATCGCCAACCTGTCTCTCGAGCTCGAGTTTCAGCTATCCGCGGCGTGAACGTTGAAGCGGTTATGAAGACGTTGATCACCAGAGGCTTGGTGGAGGAGTCGGGGATTGAACACGAGAGTGGCGCGATCCTCTATAAGACCACCAGCTATTTCCTTGAGCGCCTAGGTCTTAACTCCCTAGAGGATCTGCCAGCCTTGGCCCCATATCTGCCTAACTTGGATGGCCTAGACGAAATCCTTGATTCGCTAACTGACTAACTTCCGCGCTATCCTTCACCCCTGACTGTCGGGAGGATAGCCATGGGCCAGATGCGCCTTAATAAGATAATTGCCGATGCGGGTATTACCAGCCGCCGTGGCGCAGATGAGCTCATTGAATCTGGCCGAGTTTCCGTAGATGGATTAACGATTCGCGAGATGGGTTCGAAATTTGACCCTGAATTAGTTCAAGTCATGGTAGATGGTGAGACAATAACACGCTCTTTGTCTAAGTCTTATTTAGTACTTCATAAACCTAAGGGCGTTTTGTCAACCATGTATGACCCAGATGGCCGTCCATCTTTGAGTGACTTCATTGACCTTCGAAAAGAGCGTCTTTTCCACGTCGGAAGACTAGATAAGGACTCCGAAGGATTGATCCTTTTGACCAATGATGGGGACCTAACATTCCGTGCTACGCACCCATCATTTGGCCTGGAGAAGACATACATCATCGAACACGAGGGAAAGCTACCTACTGGAATCGACAAAATTCTGCTTAAAGGCATCGAATTAGAGGATGGAATGGGTCGAGTTTTGACCTACAAAGAGCTCTCTCCAACATGGCTGGAAGTCTCAATTCATGAGGGTCGTTATCACATCATTCGCCGCCTTATGGAGGCAGTCGATGTCCAGGTGCTGCGATTGATCCGCACCAACTTCGGGCCGATCTCCCTGGGCGACACCCCTGAAGGCCGCTGGAGGAACCTCAATGAGGGAGAACTAACAAATCTACGTAACGTTTTAAGGCTTTAACGGCTTTACTATTAATCGATAATCGCCTTAATAGAGTTAAATCTATATATCGATAAAAGAAATGGTAAATATATATTTATCGATTTTGCGGATGCTCAGCAATGGCTCTAGTTACCGATAAATCGATATTCAGAATTTCCGAAGGAGGCAGAGAAAAATAGGGCGTTGTTGAAGTAAATATCGTAAAAAGGTTTTATCGATAAATACTTAAACGGCCTTAGAAGTATTCAAAATCAAGCGAAAAAGTGACCGAGAAAGGTACCCTTATCCCATGTCGATCAGAGCTATACGTGGCGCCACTCAACTGAGCGCAAATACCCCAGAAGCTATCGCCACTGGGGTTAAAGAGCTGATCCAGGCGATTTTGGATGCCAACTCACTGACTCCGAGTGATGTTGTCTCTGTCTTTTTCACATCGACCCCTGATTTAACGGCCGCCTTTCCAGCTGCAGCGTGTCGCGAGATTGGCTTTGCCTCCGTGCCACTAATTGGCTCTGTTGAAGTGGACGTACCTGGGGCCTTATCCATGGTTATCCGGGCGATGCTGCATGTGGAGAGCGTGAAGAGCCATGAAGAGATCTCGCATATCTATCTACACGGGGCAGTAGCCCTGCGCCGAGATATAGCTCAGTAATGGTGCGCTCAGTTCGAATTGTGGGGGCTGGCTTGATTGGTACCTCAATCGGCTTGGCACTTTCTGCCAAAAACATCCCTGTAGAGATGGTCGACGTGGATAGCCGAAATCAGGGCCTCGCTCAGGATTTGACGGGTGCAATCTCTATATCTGACCCAGAGCTAATTATTCTGGCAACGCCCCTGAAAGCCCTATCCCAGGTCATGGACGAGCAGTATGCACTAAACCCCAACTCTACGTTTATGGATGTTTGCAGTGTAAAAGTTGAACCTCTACAAAAGGTTGAGTCATCCAAGCTACCTTTGAGGCAATTTGTTGGAACCCACCCAATGGCTGGCCGCGAGGTCGGGGGAGCAGAGTCTGCCCGCGCCGATCTCTTCCTTTCCAGAAGCTGGATCATCACACCGGATTCTCAAACTGAGCCAGCGGCCGTTTCGTTAGTTAAATCTTTGATCCAACTCCTTGGAGCGACCTGCGTTGAGCTAGATGCCGCAGCACACGATGCCGCTGTGGCTCGGGTGTCGCATCTGCCGCAGATTGCAGCGACCCTTGTGGCCGGATCCCTTCATGGCGTTGCCCCTGAATGGCTTGATTTAGCAGGAGCTGGCCTTCGCGACACCACTCGCATCGCTGCATCAGATGAGAATCTATGGAAAGAGATTATTAGTTCTAATTCAAAGGAGATCAAAGGATTGCTAACCGCTTTACACAACGAGCTCGGCGCAATGATTGAAGCAGTTGATGATCAAGACAAAATTGCAGCGATCATGCGCAAGGGACGTGATGGAAGAAATTTGATTCCAGGCAAACACGGTGGAAAAGCACGTGAATACACATACGTTCCAATCGTTATTGACGATAAACCAGGTCAACTAGGCGCAATTTTTAATGAATGTGCTGCAATGTCTGTAAACGTTGAAGATTTGGCAATTGAACACTCACCAGGACAACTCAATGCATTAATCACTTTGGCACT
>CAKZXY010000118.1 GCA_937883945.1 uncultured Clavibacter sp.
CTTATGCCTCATCACTTCACATCTCCTTTGATATTAGAGGCGGATTATTAATGCGCCAGATTCATCACTGGGCAGCGCTAATTTTTATGGCAGCGATGGTGGCTCACTTAATGCGCGTTTTCTTCACTGGAGCATTTAGAAAACCGAGAGAATTTAACTGGATCATTGGAGTTGGACTATTAACTCTTGGAATTGTTGAAGGATTCCTTGGCTACTCACTTCCAGATGATCTTCTCTCTGGAACTGGAATTAGAATTGCAGAAGCAATTATTCAAGCTATCCCAGTTGTAGGTTCATATCTCTCGTTCTTTATATTTGGTGGCGCCTTCCCAGGTGAAATGTTTATCCAACGAATTTATGTAGTTCATATTCTTTTGCTACCAGGTATTTTCTTAGCCCTTATTACTGTGCACTTAATGCTCGTTTGGTACCAGAAGCACACTCAATATCCAGGCCCTGGAAGAACTGAGAAGAACGTTGTTGGCTATCCCCTAATGCCCACCTATATGGCTAAAGCTGGAGGCTTCTTCTTTATCGTCTTTGGAGTAACAGCATTTCTTGGAGCTGTTGCATCGATTAATCCAATCTGGATCTATGGGCCTTATAACCCGGGGCAAATTGGCGCAGGTTCGCAGCCCGATTGGTATATGGGATGGCTTGATGGATTAGTTCGTATGGCTCCGCCTCTTGAGGCATATATCTTTGGCTATACGCTCTCGCTAAATATCTTGATTCCAGGTTTAATAATTCCAGGAATTATCTTTACTGGAATGGCGCTCTATCCATTTATTGAAAGTTGGATAACTGGAGATAAGCGCGAACATCATCTGCTAGATCGACCAAGAAATGCTCCGAATAGAACTGCTCTTGGCGCGATGTCTATTACCTTTATGTTGGTCACGCTAATTAACGGTGGTAATGATCTACTTGCCACCCACTTTAATCTCTCTATCAATCAAATTATGTGGTTCTCTCGTATCGGAGTCATCGTTCTACCGCCACTTGCCTTTGTTATAACTAAGCGAATCTGTCTATCGCTACAGAGAGCTGATCGCGAACTAGTGCTTCATGGCAGAGAGACCGGTCGCCTTGTAATGCTGCCACATGGAGAATTTATTGAAGTCCATGAACCATTAAGCCCAGAGAAGGCATACCTTCTAACCCAGCATGAGCAACTGCCAGCACTTGAGGCAAATCTAAGCAATGAGTATGGCGTGAAAAATCCAAAGGTCATTCGCTCAAAGATTCGCTCTCGTCTATCTCGCTCCCAAGCAGAGCAGATTGCCAAACCAACAGCAAATGATGTTAAAGAGCTTGAAGGCGGACACCACTAGTTCTTGTCTTGTTTTTGTTTAACTTACTTGCTTCTCAGCCAGTTCCTTTAATTTAACGAGGGTTCTAGCCATAGCCTTTGGCACCCACTTATAGGAGTCACTTACCCACCATTTAGATCTAGCATTCCTGCCATCCCAACTCTGAATAACAAGAGTAGTTCTTGGGTCAATTTCGATTAACTCATATCGCCAAACGTTATGAAGAAGATGGCGCCAGGCTATTGATTTATTCTCCTCAAATTCCAATACCGTATTTTTGATTATGTAAGGAATGCCAAGGCGCATCTTCATCCCAAAGCTTGCTCCGAGATAGAGACGTTCTGGTGCTTTAAGTTCGCCCTTGAGCATCCCTGAACCATCGATTCTGGTATGGCTCTTAGGATCTGCGATTAGATCAAAAATTACTTTGGGTGGCGCTTTAATCTCAAGCTGGGTTTTTAGAAATAGAGGTATTCCGGTATCTACTATCTCAGCCCTAATTTTATCCATTAATGGTTTGATGCAGAAG
>CAKZXY010000119.1 GCA_937883945.1 uncultured Clavibacter sp.
CTAAGTGGGTGTCGCCGTCAGTAGCTAATACTTCGAATACGCCGTCGCCTAATTCAAGCACGGAGACGTCGTGGGTACCACCACCGAAGTCAAAAACAACGATTTTTTGATCGATGCCTTTTTTGTCTAGACCATAAGCAAGTGCTGCTGCAGTTGGCTCGTTGATGATGCGCTTGATGGTAAGGCCTGCGATTTCGCCGGCTTCTTTTGTCGCTTGGCGCTGTGCATCATTGAAATATGCTGGCACTGTAATAACAGCATCAGTAACGGTGTCACCTAAGTATGCTTCTGCATCTCGCTTTAATTTCTGCAGGATACGGGCTGAAATTTCTTGGGCTGTATATTTCTTGCCATCGATATCTATATTCCAGCTAGTTCCCATATGGCGCTTAACTGAGCGGATGGTGCGATCAACGTTGGTAACTGCCTGACGCTTAGCGACCTCTCCAACTAATACTTCGCCATTTTTTGCAAAGGCTACGATCGAGGGGGTAGTGCGTGCACCCTCTGCGTTTGCAATAACGGTGGGCTCGCCACCTTCAAGTACGGATACGCAGCTATTGGTCGTACCCAGATCGATTCCGACTGCTCTTGCCATCTCTTTACGCTCCTTCAATCTATCTATTGGACTCCAAGGGGGATACCCTCCAGCATTGAGCCCTCTACGGTCAAAAGATTGAGTCGAAGTGGCTCAACACTGCAGTAGCCAGAACCGAGATAGCCCCCTTTCTATTCCCGCCTTGAGAGATGGGGCAAAACTCGCCTCTATAGCTCAGTTACTTCTCAGGAAGTTCTAAAGTGAGCCCTACAAGATGGCCTCGAGGTGATTACTAATGAATTCAACAGTTCTAGTTAAGAAAGAGCCATCGATGACCACAACAAATGAAGTTAAGGTCCAAAAGGTCCTAGTCGTTGATGATGAGAAGAGTATTAGCGAACTTATAACAACAAGTCTTCGCTTTGTGGGTTTTGAAGTTCGCACTGCAGCAAGCGGGGCTGAGGCCTTGCGCGTTGCTGAGGAATTTAAACCACATGCGCTAATCCTTGATGTGATGCTTCCAGATCTTGATGGTTTTGAAGTCTGCAAGAAACTACGCGCAGATGGACAAGATGTGGGCGTTCTATTCCTAACGGCTAAAGATACAACTGAAGATAAAATCAAAGGCTTAACTCTTGGCGGCGATGACTATGTCACAAAACCATTTAGCTTAGAGGAACTTGTTGCTCGCCTAAGGGCACTTCTGCGCAGAACCGGAGTTATTGAAACTTCAATTAATGAAGAGCTCATCTCCTTTGCTGATTTAGAGCTTAATGAGGCAACCCATGAAGTGAGAAGAGCTGGGAACTTAATTGATCTCTCTCCAACAGAATTTATCCTTCTTAGATACTTGATGATTAATGCTGATCGAGTGGTTTCAAAATCACAGATCCTTGATCATGTCTGGCAGTATGACTTCCGTGGCGATGCTGGAATTGTGGAGACTTACATTTCCTATCTTCGTAAGAAGATTGACCAGATTGAGCCACCACTTATCCACACTGTTCGCGGCGTTGGTTATCGCTTGAGGTTGCCAGCAAAGAATTAATTAATGAATCAACCCTTTCGCAAATACAAACCAAGGCCAGGTCAATGGAGTCTGCGAAATAGGTTAGTTATCGGCGTTGTAGTACTTGGGGCATTTGCTATAACTGCATCAGATTTTGCAGCTCAAGCAGCCTTTCGAACTTTTCTTATTGCCCAAGTTGATATCCAGTTAGAAAGTGTTGCTGGGGGTTCACTTTTAAGACTAGATCGAGCAGGTATAGCAGCTGAGCCAGAGCAGAGCGATACAAAAGAACCTCTCTTTCAACCCTTTGAGCCCTTAAGTGATGTGCCATCAGAGGTAAGCGTCACACTTCTTGATGCATCTGGGAATATCTTGGGAACAGTGGGTGATATCCAAAGCCCGCAGAGAATTCAAACTTTAGTAGCTGGAATAACTCCAGCTGAGGTAAGCCAATATAACGATAAGCCTTTTACTTTAGATGCTGGAGGTAGGGGTAGTGATTATCGGGTTCTAGCGCGGCTTCTTCCCTCAAGTCTTGGAAGCGTTATATGTGCAATCTCGCTAGATGGCGTAGAGAGAGCAATGAATCAATTGCGTTTTCTCTTTCTCGCTGTGGGATTTATTGTCTTAATCTTCTTAGGGTTAATTGCTCGAAGAATTATTGATATCTCACTTCGCCCATTGACATCAGTTGAAGAAACTGCAGAGGCTTTTGCTAAAGGTGATTTCTCTGCTCGCCTTGATGAAGCGCGAACCGATACTGAAGTTGGTCGATTGACCTCAGCTCTAAATCAGATGCTTGCTCGAATTGAAGAAGCATTTGCTGTTAAGGTTGAAAGTGAAGATAAATTACGTCGCTTTGTTGCTGATGCTTCACATGAACTTAGAACCCCGCTAACTGCGATAAGAGGTTTCTCTGAACTTCACCGTCAAGGAGCTATCAAGGGTGAAGAAAATACGAGTGAACTGATTCGGAGAATTGAAGATGAATCAGTTCGGATGTCATCTTTAGTTGAAGATCTATTACTTCTTGCTCGCCTGGATCAATCACCTGAGATGTTGATGGAGCCAGTTGATGTTGGCAAGCTAATTAACGAGGCCGTAGAATCAGCAAGAGCTGCAAGAAATACCCATGAGATTTCAATCGAACTTGAGAGTGAAGAGCTATTTTTGCTGGGAGATTCCCTTCGAATCCATCAAGTAATAGCTAATCTGCTTGCAAATGCCCAGATTCATACTCCCGATGGAAGCAAGATAATTGTGAGCGCTAGCCAGGATGATTTAGCGACCTATATCTCTGTTTCAGATAACGGACCTGGAATTTCAGTTGAATCTCAGGAAAGAATATTTGAACGCTTTTATAGAGCAGATCTCTCTCGCGTGCGAAGTGGGGCTGAGGGAACGGGACTCGGCTTATCAATCGTTGATGCAGTGATGAAGGCCCATGGCGGCCAAGTTAAAGTCGAATCAGAGTTAGGTAAAGGCGCCAAATTTACTCTCACTTTCCCAATAAAGGATTTATAGAGCTCTGGCCAATAGGATTTCCTAATGCGTAGCTCGCTTGAGATTCTTGAATCTTTAGAAAATGAGTCCATTGAAATAATAAGAGAGACTGCAGCTAGTTTTAGAAACCCGGTCTTTTTATATTCAATCGGCAAAGATTCATCGGTAGTTCTTCATTTAATTAGAAAAGCATTCTTTCCTGCTCAGGTTCCCTTTCCGATGCTACATATCGACACCACTTGGAAATTTCGCGAGATGATCGAATTTAGAGGCCAGATGGCCGATAAGTATCAAATCAAATTAATGACTCATACAAACCAAGATGGAGTTCGAGATGGAGTAACTCCTTTCTCAACTACCGCATCTGAATACACCAGAGTTATGAAGACTGTTGCGCTACGCCAAGCTTTAGATTCATATGGTTTTGATGCTGCTATTGGTGGTTCGCGCCGCGATGAGGAGAAAAGTAGAGCAAAAGAAAGATTATTTAGCGTTAGAGAGTCAGGACATCGCTGGGATCCAAGAGCGCAGCGGCCAGAGCTCTGGAGAACCTATAACCCAAGAGTCAGGCCAGATCAAAGTATGCGAGTATTTCCAATTTCAGATTGGACCGAACTTGATATCTGGAGCTATATCCAGCTCCACAATATCCCGGTAAATCCACTCTATTTCGCTAAAGAGCGCCCTGTAGTTAAGAGAGGCGAGCAATTAATTATGGTTGATGATGATCGCTTCCCACTAATTAATAATGAAAAGCCTGAGATGAAGAGGATTCGATTTAGAACTCTTGGCTGCTATCCATTAACTGCCGGCGTTGAATCAGATGCAATAACACTTGAGCAGGTAGTAGCAGAGGTGATGGCTGTGAAGTTAAGTGAGAGAGCAACTCGCTTAATTGATGGGGATAAGGAAGATTCTATGGAGAAGAAAAAGAAGGAGGGCTATTTCTAATGTCCTTACCTTCTTCAAAACCTATAGTTCGCCTCCTTACCTGTGGCAGCGTTGATGATGGAAAGAGCACTTTAATTGGGCGTTTACTAGTTGAAACAGATTCTGTTCCTCATGACACAGTCTCATCAGCTAGAAGCACTAGGAGAGCAGGATCAATAATTCCAGCTTTAAGCATATCAACATACTCTTCTTTTTTAGCATCGTACCCAAAGTCTTTTTTTCCTTCAGAAACTTTGGCAACTACAACACTTCCTTCTCCACCAGCGTTAGCTACAATTGTTCTAATTGGTGATTCAACTGCTCTTGAAACTATTTGAATTCCAGTAAGCTCATCATTATTTTCTCCATTTAATTTTTCTAGCACTGCTTTAGCTCTAACTAAAGCAACACCACCACCAGCAACAATACCTTCTTCTACAGCAGCTCTAGTAGCAGCAAGAGCATCATCTACTCTGTCCTTTTTTTCTTTCATTTCAATTTCACTGGCAGCACCAACATACAATACAGCTACACCTCCAGCTAGCTTAGCTAGACGTTCCTGTAATTTTTCTTTATCATAATCACTAGTAGTTGTTTCAATTTGAGCTTTTATTTGGTTAACTCTAGCTTTAATATCATTTTCTTTTCCTGCTCCATTTACAATAGTAGTATTGTCTTTGTCAACTGTAACAGTTTCAGCAGTACCTAACATAGTTAGATCTGCACTTTCGAGTGAAAAACCTCTTTCTTCTGAAATAACTGTCCCGCCTGTTAATATTGCTATATCTTCTAACATCGCTTTTCTTCTGTCACCAAATCCA
>CAKZXY010000120.1 GCA_937883945.1 uncultured Clavibacter sp.
ATTTGCCGGAAGATATTAAGAATACCTATGACCGCCTTGGTATTCCTGAGGCTGAGAAACAACGCCTGGTATCAGGAGTTGCAGCGCAATATGAATCTGAGGTTGTCTATCACTCAATCCGTGAGGATCTAGAGAAGCAAGGGGTTATCTTCCTTGATACCGATACTGCCCTAAGAGAGCATGAAGATATCTTCAAAGAGTTCTTTGGCTCAGTAATTCCAGTTGGAGATAATAAATTTGCTGCCCTCAATACCTCAGTCTGGTCTGGCGGTTCATTTGTCTATGTTCCAAAGGGCGTTCATGTTGAGATTCCACTGCAGGCATATTTCCGAATCAATACTGAGAATATGGGTCAATTTGAGAGAACGCTAATCATTGCCGATGAAGGTTCATATGTTCACTATGTAGAAGGGTGCACAGCTCCTATCTACTCATCAGATTCTCTCCACTCAGCTGTTGTGGAAATTATCGTGAGAAAGAATGCCCGCGTTAGATACACCACGATTCAGAACTGGTCGAATAACGTTTATAACTTGGTCACTAAGCGCGCCATCTGTGCTGAAGGCGCCACGATGGAATGGATCGATGGAAATATCGGATCTAAGGTGACTATGAAATACCCAGCTGTATTTCTTATGGGCGAGCATTCAAAGGGAGAGACTCTCTCAATCGCTTTTGCTGGAGAGGGACAACACCAAGATGCAGGAGCCAAGATGGTTCACGCAGCGCCTCATACCTCATCGACAATTATCTCTAAATCAGTGGCACGTGGCGGGGGAAGAACTAGCTATCGCGGATTGGTTCAAATCAAAGAGGGAGCGCATCACTCAAAGAGCACCGTTAAATGCGACGCGCTTCTAATTGACACTATCTCTCGCTCTGATACTTATCCCTATGTCGATGTCCGTGAAGATGATGTCACTATGGGACATGAAGCTACTGTTTCAAAGATTAGCGATGACCAACTCTTTTATCTAATGTCTCGCGGACTAGAAGAAGATGAGGCTATGGCGATGATTGTTCGCGGCTTTATTGAGCCAATTGCACGAGAGCTTCCGATGGAATATGCCCTGGAACTTAACCGTCTAATTGAGATGCAGATGGAAGGTTCGGTCGGTTAATGAGCAGCGTTCTTCCAACTAATTACTTAACGCCAACTGGGCGAGAGGAGGCTTGGCGCTTTACTCCCTTAAAGCGCATTGCAGGCCTTCATGATCCAGCAGTTAGCGTTATTGATCGCATTTCAATTGAATTATTTGGTAGTGCTAGAGCCGGTTTTAATATCTCAACTATTAAGGCAAGCGATATACCAGCAAAATCAACAACTACTGATGCAATTGTTCAGCGCCTTAGAAGTGAAGTAACCGAAGTACTTCATCTAAAAATAGATAATGAAGCGGTAATTAACGAACCAATCTTGCTAAAGCGCAGCGTTGGAAGTAGCGGTGAGTTCTCAAGAACTGTCATTACTGCAGGGGCTCATAGCAAAGCTAGCGTGATTGTTGAAAATACTGGTGATGGCATCATCGGTGAAGAAATCGAGATAAGAGTTGAAGCTGGAGCTAATCTGACCTTTATTACCTTGCAGGAGTGGGGCCCAAAGGCAGTACATATGGGGCGCCATCATGCAATTATTGGAAGAGATGCCAATTTCAAATCAATTACAGTAACTATTGGTGGCTCGCTAGTTCGCCTCTTGCCAACAGTTGAATACTCAGATCAGGGTAGCTCTGCTGAACTCTGGGGAGTTTATTTTGCAACTGATGGCCAGCATTTAGAGCATCGAGTCTTTGTCGATCACGGCATTCCAAGAGCTAAGTCGCGAGTCAATTACAAAGGCGTTCTTGCTGGAGACGGAGCTAGAACTGTCTGGATTGGCGATGTCTTTATTAGACAGAACGCTGAAGGAACAGATACCTATGAATTAAATAAGAATTTGCTTCTCTCAGATGGAGCAAGAGCCGATTCAGTTCCCAATCTAGAGATTGAAACTGGCGAGATTGTTGGAGCAGGCCATGCCAGCACAACTGGGCGCTTTGATGATGAGCAGCTCTTCTATCTAATGTCTCGCGGGATCCCGATGAATGAGGCGAGACGCTTAGTCATTAGAGGCTTCTTCACCGAAATTATCGACAAGATCGGTGATGAGGTAATTCAAGAGCGTTTAATGTCAAAGATTGATAGCCAGCTAGAAACACTTGGGGCATAAATGGAATCTATCGAGATAAAAGTAGATCAACTGCAGGAATCAAAGCCGGTTAAGTTCACCCTTGGCTCAGAGGATGTATGTGTGGCAAGAATTGGCGATGAGGTCTTTGCAGTTGCTGATATCTGTAGCCACGCCGAAGCATCGCTCTCTGAAGGAGATATTAAGGATTACAAGATTGAGTGCTGGCTCCATGGAGCTGAGTTCGATTTAAGAAGCGGAGAGGTTTTAACCCCACCCGCTTTTGAAGCAATTGAAACATTTGCAGTAGTTCGTGATGGAGATACTGTCACGATATCAAAGAAGAAATAACGTTAAGGAGTATGTCGCGATGGCACAACTAGTAATCAAAGGTCTTCAAGTAAGCGTTGAGGGCGAGAGTGGAGCTATTGAGATTCTCCGCGGGGTTGATCTAACGATTAACTCTGGTGAAGTACATGCGATTATGGGCCCTAACGGCTCTGGCAAGTCAACTCTTGCATACTCCATCGCAGGTCATCCTAAATACAGCGTCACAGGAGGCTCAGTAACACTTGATGGCGTTGATGTTCTTGAAATGAGCGTTGATGAGAGAGCCAAGGCAGGACTCTTCCTTGCGATGCAATATCCAGTGGAAGTTCCAGGAGTATCTGTTTCGAACTTTTTAAGAACTGCAGCAACAGCTCTGCGCGGCGAGGCGCCTAAGGTGAGAACTTGGGTTGGAGAAGTTAAAGAGGCAATGAGCAAGCTCTCTATCGATCCTGCTTTTTCAGAGCGCAGCGTTAATGAGGGATTCTCTGGTGGAGAGAAGAAGCGCCATGAGATCTTGCAGATGGAGCTACTCAAACCAAAGATTGCAATCTTGGATGAGACTGATTCTGGCCTTGATGTTGACGCGCTAAGAATTGTCTCTGAGGGAGTTAATCGCGTGAAGAGCGAGCAGAACCTTGGCATCATGTTAATTACTCACTACACCAGAATTCTCCGCTATATAAAGCCAGACTTTGTTCACGTCTTTGCTGGCGGAAAGATCGTTGAAGAGGGTGGCCCTGAACTTGCTGATCGACTAGAAGAGAAGGGCTATGCGCAATACGCCAAGGCGTAGGCGATAACTTGTGTCTAAATTAAATCTCTCAGCGATAAGGGCAGATTTTCCTATCCTTAAGCGAGAGATTCGTGGCACCAATCGCCTTATCTATTTAGATAGTGGAGCAACTTCACAGAAGCCAAACTCGGTTATGGCTGCTGAGCGAGATTTCTATGAGAACCACAATGCTGCAGTTCATAGAGGTGCTCATCAATTAGCAGAGGAGGCAACAGAGCTCTATGAAGGAGCTCGGGCAAAAGTTGCTGCCTTTATAAATGCAGATGTCGATGAGGTTATCTTCACAAAGTCAGCGACCGAGAGCATAAATGCAATTGCATATTCCCTTGGAAATGCCAGGGCAGGCTCTAAGTTTCATATTAAGCCAGGAGATCGAATTGTTGTTTCTGAGATGGAGCACCATGCCAATTTAATTCCTTGGCAGGAGCTATCTGCTCGTACAGGAGCCGAATTAGTTTGGTTTAAAGTCAGTGATAATGGCCGATTAGATCTTTCCAATATGGATGAGCTAATTAACGAGAGAACTAAAATAGTTGCCCTTACTCATCAATCAAATGTTCTAGGAACTATAGTTCCACTTGATCAAGTAACAGCAAAAGCACATAGCGTTGGCGCTCTATTTGTTCTTGATGCTTGTCAATCAGTTCCTCATTACAAGGTAGATGTAAAAAGATCGGAAGAGCGTCGTGTAGGGAAAGA
>CAKZXY010000121.1 GCA_937883945.1 uncultured Clavibacter sp.
AAAATATTTAAAATATTTTTATCCCCCTACCCTTAAGTAACAAGGTCTTAAAAAGCCGTTTTTTCTTCAGTTTTACGAAAATCGCAATATTTACGCGTAAATAGTGGGTAAAAATAGCTATAAAAATCGCGCAATACACATTTTTTTGCTAAAAAGTATTCCGACACGCACCCAATTTATTTTCCCCAAATAGTGGAAACTTTGGCCAATAAGTGTCACGATTTGCCTGCAACAGGTTCGGTGACGGATCGAACCATTCTGAAAGGAACACTACGTGGCTGCAAAGCGTCGTAAGAAAGCTGCTGCTAAGACAGCACCAAAGCGTCGTCGTAAGAAAGCTGCTGCTAAGAAGGCAGCTCCAAAGCGTCGTCGTAAGAAAGCTGCTGCTAAGAAGGCAGCTCCAAAGCGTCGTCGTAAGAAGGCTGCTGCAAAGGCTGCCCCAAAGCGTCGTCGTCGTAAGAAAGCTGCTAAGTAAGCACGCTTTAGATTTACGGAAAAAGCCCGGCCGCATATGCGCCGGGCTTTTCTCTTTCCCTAGTAACCAAACTTAGAAAACTTTGAAAGAATAACTGGATGATTAGCCCTATAACTCGCCCCCGCCTCTGGCGCTGGATTCTTGGAACCCTTTTTATCGTAACTACCTGGCAGGTTCTAGGCCTTGCCCTAACCTTTTTATTAGCCTCATACTTTGACCTTGATGTGGAGCTGCTCTTTTCAACAGCCGATGAAGATCTTGCCACAATTAGAGCGCTTCCAGCTTGGAGTAGCGCAGCAACTATTTTGATTTCATTTCTGCCTCTGTTTATTGCAACGCTTCTGGCCTATCGCATCTTTTTAAAGAAGAATTTAAAGAGCCTCTTTACAAGCCACGATAAGTACTCATATAAAAGAACCTGGATTGGCTTTGCATCCCTTGCCCTAATTTCAAGCGCCTTTGGCTCAATTGATTTGATCCTTAATTGGGATTCCTACACTTTTAGCTTTAAAGCTTCAGCTTTTCTGCCTTATTTATTAATTGCATTTACTCTCCTACCAATTCAAACCACAGCAGAGGAGCTCTTCTTTAGAGGCTGGATTCAGCGCTGGCTTGATAATGGCAAGAAGAGGCAATGGAGCATCTCAATTCTTAGCGGCGCTATCTTCTCACTTCCTCATCTTGCAAACCCTGAAGTAGCAGGCAACGAACTCTTCTTTCCCATCATTAGCTATGGAGCCACTGGATTTATGTTGGCCTGGGTGACTTATCGCGATAAGAGCCTAGAGCTAGCTATCGGCGCGCACTTTGCCAATAACTTACTAGCAGCTCTTTTGGTATCGAGCCAAGATTCAGCCCTTCCTTCAGTTAGCCTTCTTAGCGTGCCAGAGGTTGCCTGGGGACCAGCTGCTCTAGTTTCAGTGATTATGGTTCCTATATTTATTTGGCTCACCAATAGATGGGGCGCTAAGGCTTATTAGAGGCTCTGCGCCTTTGTTTCATCTCGATGCTTGCGAAGATAGGTCATAAAGGGAGTTCCGCCTGTGCCAACCGCTGATGGGTTTCCTGGGGCCTTCTGGGCCTGGGCATGAATGTATTGCCCGGCATATTCAAGATGCATCGCTCTAAAATCTGCAACTAACTCAACAGATTGATTAAAGAGCTCTGTTGTTGAGGCGCGATTGACCTTCTTAACGAACTCTCTAATTGATGGACCTGCCTCAACTGCTTCAATAAAAGCCACATGCTTTGGCGGCATATATTCGCGCATCTCCATTAGATACTCTCGAAGCTCATCTCTCTCATGCTCAATTCCTAGCGCGCCATCAAGTGCTGGAACTATGGCGCTCT
>CAKZXY010000122.1 GCA_937883945.1 uncultured Clavibacter sp.
AATTAAATTTTGCCAATACTTCTTTTACACTCAAGTTGCAGGAAACTCAGCTATCTTTCTCAAGAAAATTTAGGCGCCAAGTTCCGCTGCTAGGTCCTAGTAATGAATTGGACTATGGGGAAGTTACACTAGATCAAAATCTAGTTAGTGGTTATAAATTTCTTGCTGGTATTAGCAAAGACCTTGCCACCCAAAAAAATCTTGCCAGCTATCTAGGCATAGGATTTGAAAATTGCTGTTTTGCATTTAAATTATTTGCATCAGATAAGAGATTATCAAAATATGACTTCACAAATGGCGCCGCCCCATATGCAAATAATGCGGCCTGGGAAAATATGATTTCTGTAGAAAACAAAAGTAGAATTAACTTTGAATTTGAGCTCAAGGGAATTACCGGATCTAAGACCCAATTAAATAAATTCTTTTCCAATGCCTTTGCAAACTTTTAATTCAGTACAATACTCACTATGAAAAAATATATACATCTAACCTTAGCAATATTAGTAACCTTTCCGTTGAATGCAAAGGTAGAGATTCTTGATCGAGTAGCAATTATTGTGGGTGATGGAGTCGTGCTGGAATCACAGATAAATTCAATGCTCAAAAGCATAGAACAAAGATTTGCAGAGCAAGGAGCAGCTTTACCCCCTGCTGAGTCAATGTTAGAACAAGTGCGCGAAAGATTAATTATTGAAGAGCTTCAATTGCAAATGGCAATAAGAGGTGGCGTTCGTGTTGGCGATGGCGAGTTAAATCAAGCATTTGAAGAGATAGCCAAAAATAATGAAATGACTTTAGAAGCTTTTATCGAGTCACTAGAATCAGAGGGAGCTTCTTACGAAGAGTTGCGCGATCAAGTTCGAAAAGAAATGATTATTCAAAGAGTCCAAAGAGGGAAAGTGGGTAGACAGGTAGATATTACAGAGCAGGAGTTAGATGGCTTCTTAGCCACAGAAGGTTCAGTAAAAGAACTTTCTCCAGAATTATTTGTAAGACAAATTCTTGTTGAAGATAAAATTCAAGCAGAGAAAGTGTTGTCTGACATAGAGTCAGGAGAAGACTTTCAAGTATTGGCTAAAGAGCGTTCGACCAGTGCTAATGCAGCATCTGGTGGAGAGATGGGATGGAGAAATCTTGCTGATTTACCCAGTCTTTTTGCTGATGCTCTAAAAGGAAAGAAAAAAGGATATGTTAGCCCTCCCCTTGAAAGTGGATCAGGTTTTTTTGTGCTTCAATTAGAAGATAAAAGGGGCAGTCTTGTTCGCTTTGAAGAGCAGTGGAATGCACGCCATATATTGATGATGCCAACCAAACTAAGAGATGAGACGTTTACGAAATCTGAGTTAGAGGCAGTGAGAGATAGGGCGATGGCTGGTGAAGATTTTGCATTACTAGCCAAAGAATTTTCAGAAGACCCAGGATCAGCAAGTAGAGGTGGAGATCTGGAATGGCTTAGCTTAGGTAAAACAGCTCCTGCGTTTGAAAAAATGATGACAACATCGCCCCTTCAAGAGATCTCTCCTGTGTTTGAATCAGAATTTGGCTTTCATTTTCTGCAAGTATTGGGTCAAAGAACAGAAGATCTAACCGAAGAAGTAATCAAAGATAGGGCCTACGGCATAATTTTTGCACGTAAATATGATGAGGAGCTTGAAAATAGCTTAAGGACAATGCGAGCAGAAGCATTTGTTGAGTTTAAAGAATTAGATTGAAGCAGATACTCTATTCTCACGGAGAGCCGGCTGGAATAGGGGTAGATTTAATTCTTCGGATTGCAAAGTTAAAATTTTGGAGCTCAATCAATATTCCTATCGTAGTTATCTCTGATGGAGCATTACTTAAAGCAAGAGCTGACTTACTAAAGCTTAAAATTGAATTTCATGAGCTTCAGGACCTAAAGAAAGCTAAAAAAAATAAAATTGGCTGCATCCAGTTTCACTGCGTATCTAAATGCAAAGACATTACTCCTGGTTCACTTAATCCACAGAATGCTAGTTACGTAATCTCTAATTTAAATTTTGCAATAGATGCAGCAATTGAAAACTCAAAGATTGCAGTTGTTACAGGCCCGATTCAAAAAAGTAATATAGTAGAGGGTGGCTTTAAAACATTTCAAGGGCACACTGAATGGATTCAAAAAAGAACTGGGTCAAAAGACGCAGTGATGCTCTTAGCATCTAAGAAGATTAAAGTTGCGCTCGCAACCACCCATATCCCATTGTCAGAAGTGCCAAAAAATATTAAGAAGGCTAAATTAATCAACGTCATCACAATTGTTAATAATGGGCTAAAGCAAAAATTTAAAATTAAAAAGCCTAAAATTAGAGTGCTTGGATTAAATCCTCATGCAGGCGAAAGTGGAAAAATGGGAACCGAAGAATTAAAAATTATTACTCCAGCAATTGTTGCCTGTAAAAAATTAGGAATGAATGTTGTTGGTCCTCTCTCTGCTGATACAGCG
>CAKZXY010000123.1 GCA_937883945.1 uncultured Clavibacter sp.
TCAGATTTTATAACTTTATAACAAGTTTCCATATCACTCAGATTTAGATTCGTAAATGCATTAGAAAGTAATGTGAGAAATCTATTTCCTACATAATGCCAGAAATATAGAACGTGTCTCATCTCTGCGGTTTGAAATCTAGAGCCATATACAACATCTGCCAGGTTTAGTTGTATTGGTTCTATTAATTTTGTGTAGAATTTTGGATCATACTCCAAGTCTGCATCCTGAATTATTACAATAGGTTGAGTTATATGAGCGCTTGCACTACGGATAGCGGCGCCTTTGCCTCTGTTAACTGAATGCTGTAGGAACAGGATTTTAGAGCTCTGCACTTGCTGAACTAATTTTGCTGTCGCATCCGTTGAGCAATCATCTATGACTATGAGTTGTTTCACAACTTTTTGAGCTAAGACTTTTTTTATAATTTGAGCAATTGTTTTTTCTTCATTATAGGCTGGCATTATTACTGATACACCTGGATTTTTAGAATTAATCTTCATCTCAACGTTCATCACTCTTTGATATATCGGCATCAACCATTAATTTAGCGAGATCTTGCCAATGAGTCTTGGCACTCCAGCCCAATTCTTTCTTTGCCTTTGAAGGATCACCGATTAGAGCATCAACTTCAGTTGGTCGCGCATACTTCTGATCAATCTCGACATATTTCTCCCACTCAAGGCCAGCGTGAGTAAATGCCATTTCAGCAAAATCTTTAACTGTTGCTCCAACTCCTGTAGCCACCACAAAGTCACTTGATTTAGGTTGCTGAAGCATCAACCACATCGATTCAACATACTCTTTGGCATATCCCCAATCACGGATTGCTTCTAAATTACCTAAGTAAAGTTTTTTCTGTTTGCCTGCTTTGATAGCAGCTACTGCTCGAGTTATTTTTCTAGTTACAAATGTCTCACCTCTGCGTGGAGATTCGTGATTAAAGAGAATTCCATTGGTAGCGTGAATTCCAAAAGCTTCACGGTAATTAACAGTGGACCAGTAAGCCATTAGCTTTGCTGAAGCATATGGAGATCTTGGCCTAAATTGACTCTCCTCGTTCTGAGGAGGAGGTGTAGATCCATAGAGCTCTGAGGTAGAAGCCTGATAGAAACGGATATCTCTCTTAGTTGCTCTAATTGCCTCAAGGATGGCAACAGTTCCTACAGCATCGACTTGAGCTGTGTACTGGGGCATTGTGAATGAGACCATAACATGTGATTGAGCAGCTAGGTTATAAATCTCTGTTGGTTCAATCTCTCTAATTAGATTCGTTAGACCAACGCCATCTAATAAATCGCCATAATGGAGAGTTAGCTTTGGATTTGTATCGTGAGGGTCTTGATAAATATGGTCGATGCGAGAGGTATTAAAGGTGCTTGCTCTTCTGATGAGGCCATGGACTTCATACCCCTTACTAAGTAAGAGTTCAGCAAGATATGAACCATCTTGTCCGGTTACTCCGGTGATAAAAGCGACTTTTTTACTCATAGCTCCACTCTAGTTGTAGTTTGCCTCAAACCATTGAATTGTCTGCCTTATGCCATCTTCTAGTGAAACCTTTGGCTCCCAACCTAAGGCTTTAAGACGTGAGATATCTAAGACCTTCCTTGGGGTTCCATCTGGTTTGGTTGAATCCCACTTAGTCTGCCCTTTAAAACCTGCAATTGTTGAGACCTTTTCGGCTAGCTCTTTAATAGTTAGATCTTCCCCTGTCCCAATATTTAGATGAATATCTGAGTCATATTTTTCCATTGCCACTAGAACTGCAGATGCTAGGTCTGAGGAGTGTAAGAACTCCCTTTTAGGAGAGCCTGTTCCCCAGAGCGTTACTTCTGCCACTCCGCTTCTCTTTGCAGAAACGTAACGATTTATCAGGGCTGGAAATACATGGCTACTTGCTAAATCAAAATTATCTCTCGGCCCATACATATTTGTTGGCATTAGAGATATCCATCTTCTGCCATATTGAGTTCTATAAGACTTAATCAATTCAATCCCGGCTATCTTTGCTACAGCGTATGCCGAGTTAGTTGTCTCAAGTGGACCGGTCATTAAATACTCTTCTTTAATTGGCTGTGGAGCTTGGCGAGGATAGATACAGCTAGAGCCTAGAAATACAAAACGCTCAACGTTAGCTGCGTGAGAGGCATCCATTAAATTACCTTGTATCTGAAGATTCTTGGAGAGAAACTCGACTCTTCTCTCACTATTGGCACCAATTCCACCAACAATAGCTGCAGCGTCAATTACAAGCTCTGGCTTATGGTCTTGGATAAATTCAAAGGTTGCTTTTCTATCAAGTAGATCAACAACCTTTGAGTTAATTCCAATTACGCCTGAATTGCTTCCATCTAAAGCATCAAATATTGCTGAACCTACAAGTCCAGTATGGCCAGCAACAATGATTGTCATAATGTAAGGATAACACTGACCATTTAGTTAAATTCTTTCGCTACCAACTCTGCTATCTGCGCAGTATTTAGCGCAGCTCCTTTTCGCAAATTATCACCACAGACAAAGAGGTCAAGAGCCTTAGGGTTATCAATTGATTTACGGACCCTGCCAACCCAAGTTGGATCGGTGCCAACAGCATCTGCTGGGGTAGGGAATTGATAGCTCTCAGGGTCATCAACTAACTTCACGCC
>CAKZXY010000124.1 GCA_937883945.1 uncultured Clavibacter sp.
AAGATTTACTAGATCTAGCAGATGATTATGAAGTTTCAATGGTTATCTCTCTCGGCGCACTTCTTGCAGATACTCCCCATTCAAGACCATTTAATATCGCTTTAAGTGGCGCTCATCCTGAAGTCTCTGAGCGGTTCGGCCTTGAGATATCAAAGTATGAAGGCCCTACGGGAATTATCGGAGTGCTTCAAGACCAATCGTATAAAAGAGGAATAGATGCAATATCTCTATGGGCCGCTGTTCCTCATTATGTCGCTACTCCCCCTTGTCCAAAAGCTGCACTTGCCTTGATAAATGCTTTAGAAGATTTTCTTGAAACCTCTCTTTCTCAAGGTGATCTGCCTGAAAGGGCAAAACAATGGGAGCTCCAAGTTGATCAGATGGCCGAAGATGATGTTGAAGTTGGCGATTATGTAAGACAACTTGAGAGTTCAAAAGATTCTGCAGAGCTGCCAGAGATATCTGGCGAGAGTATCGCTAAAGAAGTTGAGCGATTCTTACGAAGAAACCCAGGGATCTAAAGAGTAATTCCAAGGTAGGTATCAAGGGCCCTTGATATTTCACCGGGGCTTCCTCCAACTTCGCCCTCTTCACTCTTCAGGCACCAAGTATTAAGAAGATCAAAGACTTTAGGGGTATCTAAATCATCAGAGATGGCGTTAACAATTTCTTGAACGACTTCAAAGGTTGGAGCGACCTCTTGCCGAGATAAGGCGCTTATTAATCTAGCTAAAATCTTGCCTGCATCCTCTATCAATTCTCTACTCCACATGCGATCAGCGCAGTATCTACCTGAGAAAAGCGCAATTCTTATCAGAGCTGGTGAAACACCTTCTTGGCGAAGTTTTGATACAAAGACTAAATTGCCTCTGCTTTTACTCATCTTCTCGCCATCTAAGCCAATCATCCCCGCATGGCAGTAACAGCTCGCAAACTCAACTCCAGTAAGCGCCCTTGCTTGAAGAGCGGTCATGTAATGATGTGGAAACATTAAGTCATTACCGCCAGCTTGCAGCGTTATCGAGGTAGAAGATGCTTTAGGTAGATTTCTTAGCGCAATCGCGGTGCATTCAATATGCCAACCCGGTCTTCCCTGGCCAAATGGAGCTTCCCAGAAAGGATCATCTCTCTTGCGCGCCTTCCATAGCAGCGGATCTAGAGCGTGGCGCTTACCAACTCTTGCCGGATCTCCTCCTCGCTCTGCAAATATTTTCAGGGCTTGATCTAGAGCAAGGGGAAGATTCTCTAATGCGCCATCTACTTGTTTTAGATCAAGGTAGATATCTCTTTCTAATTCATAACTTTTTCCAGTGGCAATTAATTCTTCAACTAAGGAGATAATTTCATCCATAGATTCGATTACTCCGCGATAAGCGTTGGGAGGCAGCACTCCAAGTGATGTCATATCCTCGCGAAAGAGTTCTATCTGCGATTCAGCGAGCTCTCTCCAATCTTGGTTATCCCGCGCCGCTCGCTCTAGTAGCGGGTCATCGATATCTGTAATATTTTCAACAAATGAAACGTTTTTCCCACTTGCTTTTAAATATCTATTTACGAGATCAAATGTTAGATAGGTTGCAGCATGTCCCATATGGGTAGCGTCATAAGGGGTGACACCGCAGATATAGATTGAGCACTTCTCGCCTAAGATATCTACTTTCTTATCTTTGTAAGAGTCAAAGAGTTGTAGCGTTGGATGCTTAATACCTGCCAGAGCTGGCGGCATATAGGCATCTGGCCAAGAGAGCATGGCCCTAGCCTACAAATCTCTCAAAGTTTTTACTTCGCCTCATACTGGCGGCCATGGAACCGCAGGCCACTGCTCAGAAGGGTAGGGAAAGCCCTCTGAAATCAATGTATCTATCCTCTCAAGGAGAGCGATGATCTCATCTAAAGTGATTAGCTCTTCAAGGCTGGCTCTAGATTCACCCTCTAGACGACTTTTCAAAGCTTTCAGTTTTTCAATCTCATCGTTATCTAGCTCTACTCCTGCGTAATGCCATATGACCGTTCTTAATTTGAATTCCTGATGGAAAGTCAGACCATGATCACAGCCAAGGATCTGTGAATCTGAAATTGGCAGGAGATGACCAAATTTCCTATCAGTGTTGTTGATAACCACATCAAAGAGAGCAAGGTTTCGAATTGCAGGCGATGGCTCTTGTCCTATGGCAATCAGATCTAAATCCGGGTCAAGCTCGATCCATTGCTGCACAGCGCCTATACCAAAGGGGCCATCTCGCATCACTGTTAAGGGGACGCAATTGAAATTACCTATCTCGCTTATCAGAAATGCTGCAACCTCCCTTGAAGCAAGATTGCCATCTGCGAAATCCCAGAGGGCTCGCTCACCTGCAATCGGTTTATAAACAACTGAATAGCTAGATTTATCATCTAGCAATACTTTGCCAAATAAAGTGGCATTTGAAGCATCCACTAACCGACCTTCTACTACTAGCTCACCTGCTAGCAGCTCTTCTCTACTTAACATTTAATTCATTCTGGGGCAGATATGGCCATCAGGATTAACTGGAGCTCCACAGAACATACAAGGAGGGCGACCAGCTTTAATAACACTCGATGCTCGATCAATGAAACTACGGGCCTGTGATGTGGTGATCCGTATTCGAAGGATTGCTGGAGCGCCCTCAGTTTCATCGCTAGCTAATTCATCAAAGATTACTTCATCGCCTTGATCGCCAGTAATAGCTTGACCTTCAAATCTAATCATCTGAGAATCTATCTGCCAGGTTAGCGCCATCACCCCAAGGCTAAATTCAGATTCAATTGGCATCTCAAGTGGCTCGTTATCTCTTGGAGCAGCACCCTCAGAGCTTTTTACCTCGCGGAGCATCTCTTTAAAACGCTCAGTAAGGGCTTGAGCTTGGGCTTTCTCAAGAGCGAATGAAAATACCTGACCAGCCTTCTTTACTTGAATATAGAACTCTCGCTCACCAGGCTGGCCAACAGTGCCAAGGATAAAGCGATCAATCTCATCTAGGTTATAGATCCTTCTATGCGACATCTTTTGATCCACCTAATGTATTGCCAGATCTTCTCGTCTTTCTCTTCTCTCCCTTAATGGAGACGATCTTTTGATTGAAGGAAATAAGAGTTCGACTCTTGGCGCTCCAAGAAATTGTTGTCAATGAACATGGATCAACTGCAAACTTTTGAAAATTATCTAGCCCTGAACCAACTGTGAGGCTGGCAGCAATCTTTACAATATCGCCGTGGGTGATTAATAGAATTGTCTCTTTAGGATGCTTGCGAGAGAGCTGCTTAAGCAGTAATTCGATTCTCGCCTCCAGCTCTTTAAAACTCTCGCCTTTTGGAAATCTAAAGGAAGAGGGCTTTGATTGAATAACTCTCCATTGCCTCATCCGACTCAATTTTGAGAGTTTTTCTCCACTCCAAGAGCCATAGTTCATCTCAATTAAACGCTTATCGATAGAGACGCGCTTCTTTTTTGATTTTGCTAAGGCTTCAACTGTTTCAAGACAACGCTGCATCGGGCTTGAAATTATTCGATCAATCTTGAGATCTTTCAAAGCCGATGAAAGTTTATCTACCTGGGCATAGCCACCTTTAGATAGTCCTATCCCCTCTAATTGCCCTGCAAGAATTCCTTGGCTATTTGCCTGTGAATGGGCATGACGTAGAAACAGGAAAGTAGTCATAGCCTTAAGATTATCTCTTTAAGGCTTCCACTTCTTTTCGAAGTATCTTTGCTAGGGTCATTACATGGAGTTACGTCAATTAGGTCGTAGCGGGGTTAGAGTCTCCCGTCTGGCCCTAGGAACAATGACCTGGGGGCGAGATACCGATGAGCATGAGGCTGCAGAGCAGCTCCGTTTCTACTTAGATGCTGGCGGAAACTTCATTGATACTGCAGCCGTTTATGGCAATGGCGACGCGGAGCGAGTTCTTGGCGGTTTTCTTGGAGTTATGGTTCCAAGAGATCAGATTGTCATCGCGACAAAGGCCGGAATTTCTTTCAAAAACGGCGAGAGAATAGTTGATAATTCTAGAACCTCACTTATTGCAGATCTTGATCGATCTTTATCTCACCTTCGAAGTGAGTATGTAGACCTATGGCAGATTCATACCTGGGATGAGAAGACTCCGCTCGAGGAGGTATTAAGCGCTCTAGATTATGCAGTAAGTACTGGAAGAGCTAGACATGTAGGAATTTCCAATTTTGCTGCTTGGCAATTGGCAAGATCAGTAACGCTACAAAATCCAATTTTTGGGAAAGCACCAATTATTAGCACTCAGAATGAATACTCATTACTCAATAGAAGAGTTGAAAGAGAGATATTGCCGGCATCGAGAGAGTTAGGTGTTGGAGTTTTAGCTTGGTCTCCCCTAGGGCGCGGTGTATTAACTGGTAAATATCGTTCAGGTCTTCCCTCTGATTCAAGAGGAGCCTCTCCCCACTTCTCATCTTTCATAGAACCATATCTAGATGAGCGTTCAAGAAAGATCGTTGAAGCAGTCATGGTGGCATCTGATGGACTTGGCTTATCG
Organism: uncultured Clavibacter sp.; assembly: GCA_937883945.1. Taxonomy (GTDB): domain Bacteria; phylum Actinomycetota; class Actinomycetes; order Nanopelagicales; family Nanopelagicaceae; genus MAG-120802. The sequence goes on from CAKZXY010000124.1 coordinate 4,531, forward strand.
CCACTGGAGGTTTCACTTGCCTGGGTTCGAGATTGCCCTGGAGTTACCTCAGCAGTTATTGGAGCTAGAACAGGCGCCCAACTTCGCGGAGCGTTAAGCGCCGAATCTGTAACTCTTCCTATTCCAGTTCGTGAAGCACTTGATGAGATAAGTGCTAATTAAGCATTAACAAGGAAGTGAAAGAGAGTCCTTGCGCCAAATTGCAGTGAATCAACTGGAACTCGCTCATCAATTCCATGGAATAACCCTGTGAAATCAAGATCAGGTGGAAGCTTTAATGGGCTAAATCCATAGCCAACGATTCCAAGCTTTGCTAAAGCCTTGTTATCTGTTCCACCGCTAAGTAGGTATGGAATAGGAATTCCTTCTGGATCCTCTGACTTAATCGCTGCAATCATCGCATCAACCAGTGGCCCGCCAAATTCAACTTCTAGCGGAATATCAGAGACCAAGCTCTCAACCTTTACATGCTCACCCACAAGTGATCTAACGGTATCGAGAAGCTCTTTCTCATAACCTGGCAGAGTTCTGCCATCAACGACAGCGCTTGCGCTCTGGGGAATTACATTTGCCTTATATCCAGCCTCAAGCATTGTTGGATTTGTCGTGTTACAAAGCGTTGCGCCAATCATCTTGCCCATGGGGCCAACTTCATCAATTAGTGGCTGGAGATTATTTTTATCATATGGCTTCCCAGAGATTTCAGAGATTTTCTGGAAGAAAAGATCGCTCGTTTTAGTTATTCTCTGCGGCCAAGTGTAGTTACCAATCTTTGCGATAGCCTCGCTTAAACGAGTCACAGCGTTTGCGTTATTAACCATCGAGCCATGGCCTGCAACGCCCTCTGCAGTCAATCTCACCCATTCGATTCCTTTTTGAGAAGCTTCAATTGCATATACACGCTTCCCAGAGAGAAGTGTTAGAGAAAAACCTCCAACTTCTGAAACTGTCTCGCTACATCCTGCAAAAACTTCTGGGTGTTTTTCGGCCATCCACCTTGAGCCATAAATTCCGCCAGCTTCTTCATCGGCAAAGAAGACAATGACAATTGTTCTCTCTGGTTGATAATTATGTTTTGCCCAGAGTCTTATAACGGCAAGAATCATCGCATCCATATTCTTCATATCAACTGCGCCGCGACCCCAGATGCATCCATCCTTAATAGCTCCAGAGAATGGATCTACCGACCAATCAGCTGCATTTGCTGGAACCACATCAAGATGACCATTAACAACAAGGCCAGGTTTTGATTTATCTCTTCCTTCAATTCTTGCAACAACCGAGCATCTATTTGGCGCGCTCTCATAAATCTTGCTCTCAATTCCGACTTCTTTCATTTTGGCAACCACATACTCGGCAGCTGCTTTCTCATCACCTTTGCCTTCGCCATAATTGACGCTTGGAATCTGAATCAATTCCTGGCAGAGCTTTACTACATCTTCTTCTAGTTCTTGGCGCTGGGCATCAGTTAGTTTCATGGGCTAAAGTATGCCCGCATTGTCCGGGTGGCGGAATTGGCAGACGCGCTAGCTTGAGGTGTTAGTTCCCGCAAGGGATTAGGGGTTCAAGTCCCCTCTCGGACACATGAAAATAGATGACGCTCTATCGCTCATCCGTGAAATTCCCGACTATCCAAAACCAGGGATACGTTTTCAAGACATCACCCCTTTACTTGCACACGGTGAAGCCTTCATCGCAATCACGGAAAAATTTGCAACGTATGCGGACTCGTCAACACTGGTTGCCGGAATTGAAGCTCGTGGTTTTATCTTCGCTTCGGCGGTAGCCAATCAATTAAGAAGTGGTTTTGTTCCCATTCGAAAAGCGGGAAAACTGCCGCACTTAACGATCTCTGAAAGCTACGGTCTTGAATATGGTGATGACACTTTAGAAGTTCACATAGATGCAGTTGCACCTGGCTCTAAGGTTCTTCTCATCGATGATGTTCTTGCTACCGGCGGCACCATTGGTGCTGCTATCGAATTAATCCAACGACTCGGTGGACAGGTAACTCATGTCCTTGCTTTGCTTGAGATCAATGGTTTACCTGGTCGAGAAAGACTGAACCAGAAATATCCAGAAATTCCGGTTACTTCGCTGGTAGTTTCGTAGCGATGCGTATCCTGCAAATTCAAGGTTTGCGTGCCTTAGCCGCACTCCTTGTAACAATCTTTCATGCCCGCCTGATGCCGGGTGGATTCATCGGCGTTGACATCTTCTACGTAATATCTGGTTATCTGATTACTGGGCTCATTATCCGCGAGATCGACAAAACCGGGCGCTTGGATTTGAATGAATTCTATCAACGACGTATCAAGCGGCTTTTACCCACATCCGTTTTTGTCCTGTTCATCACCGCGATAGTTGGACTTTTTGTTTTACCTGCAATCACGCGCGATGCATTAGGTCGCGATTTATTTGCCGCTGCGGCATATGTATCGAACTACCTTTTTGCCTGGTGGGAAAATGACTACCAAAACTTGGATGCAACGCCATCCCCATTTATTCACTATTGGTCTTTAGCCGTTGAAGAGCAGTTCTATGTTGTGTGGCCAATCTTTATTTTGATTTTATCGAGATATGGTAAACGCGCGATACTAAACGGCGTAGCTATTGTTACCGCTTTATCGCTTCTACTCTCGGTCTACTTGACGGCGGTAGCTCCGATCTGGGCGTTCTACTCATTGCCAACTCGTGCTTGGGAACTAGGAGTAGGAGCCTTACTACTTTTCATTCCAGAGAAATATTTACGTAATCGGTACTTCCCTTGGTTAGGTGCACTGGGATTGGCAATAGCCACCTTCAACTTCAATGAAAGTACCGCTTTCCCGGGCATTAACGCAGTTTTGCCAGTTGCTGCAACAGCGATTCTTATCGGAACTATCCCTGTCTGGCCGCGGTTCTTTAACGATTTAAGCAATAACCGTTTGATGCAGTGGCTAGGAGCAATTTCCTATCCGCTGTATTTGTGGCATTGGCCGGCACTAGTCCTGCCAAGCAGTGCTTTGGGTCGTCCACTCCAGATTAGAGAGCGCTTTTTTTGCATCGTTTTAACAATTGTTTTAGCCCATTTAACAAGCAAATATGTTGAATCACCACTAAGGCATCGTAAGTTTTCTGCCAAGAAAATCTATGGTTTCTTCGCTACCACAACCGTAGTTTCGCTCTTGGCCGGATTAGTTATCGCCTCGACGGCTTCATCTGTGATCAATGTGAAAGGTACGGATTACTCCTTTGATCTCAAGGTGGTAATGGCTAAACCAGCGGTCTACGAAGATGGTTGTCACGTTAACTACGGTGAAATCGAGTCTGGCGAATGTACATACGGTCTTAAAGGCGCTTCAACACAAATTGTTCTCTACGGTGATTCGCATGCTGCACAGTGGTTTCCTGCATTAGAGAAACTGGCTCGCGAGAAAGGGTTTGAGCTAACATCATTAACAAAGTCGGCATGTTCATCTGTAGATATCTCACGATCTAACCAAGGTGCCTACAACGATTCCGAATGCGATAAGTGGCGTGAGAATTCAATCAAGAGAATTCAGCAAATGAAACCCGATGCGGTTATCGTGAGTAGTTTCCAGTATTTCACCGCCCCTAGAAGTTTTTCAAGCAGAGCACAGTGGTGGAATGACGGACAACGTCGCTTGCTTGCAGACTTGCAGGGCTCTTCAAAGAACTTGATTTATATCAGCGATACCCCGCACCCGTTGCGCGATATTCCAAACTGTCTTGCTACGCGTGAAATTCAGGATTGCGATACAACGGAAAAGACTCCAAACCTCATTATTAACGGGTTTAAGAAAATTGATCCCACATCGTGGTTGTGCACCGACCTTTGCCCACCAATCAAAAATGGATATGTGGTTTATCGTGATGCTTCACATATTTCGCTGGATGCAGCATTAGCCCTAACGCCACTGCTAGAAACTGCCCTTCGGGTTAAAGGGCTATTTTCCTAGCTCTATGGCAAGATGCGCCACATGGCTGAATTGATTTACTACTGCGGAACGATGGATAGTGGAAAATCCACTCTCGCCCTGCAAACCGCACATAATCATCAGAGCCGCGGCCGTACAGGATTAATTTTCACCAACAAGGATCGAGCTGGATCTGGCGTTATTTCATCTCGCTTAGGTCTGTCTAGCCCGGCCATCGAAGTAAATCCCGAATTAGATATTCATAAATTGGTTGTCGACAAACTATCTATGGGCGAGCGGGTCGATTACATCATTTGCGATGAAGCTCAGTTCTACGAAAGCGCCCAAATTGATCAACTTGCACGCGTTGTAGATGGTCTTGGAATCGATGTGTTTGCTTTCGGAATTCTTGCTGACTTTAGAACAAAACTTTTCCCAGGTTCAGCACGATTAGTCGAGCTAGCCGATCGTGTT
>CAKZXY010000125.1 GCA_937883945.1 uncultured Clavibacter sp.
AAAGCTCTCAGATCTACCTATTAATGCCCAGGGCTATATTAAGTTTCTAGAGAAAATCTCAGGAGCCCCAATTAGCGCTATTGGAGTAGGACCTGGAAGAGATGAGACGATTCAGATTAGGGAGTTCATCTAGTGAAGAAGATTCTGGTTGTAGGTGGCGCGGGTTATATCGGAGCGCATATCGCCTGGTTACTTCAAGAAGGTGGCTATCAGGTAAGAATCTATGATGATTTCTCTAATGGACTTAAATCAAGAGTTGAGGGCAAATTTGAAGATGTAGTGATCGGTGATGTCCTTGATCGAAAGCTTCTTTTAAATTCACTTGCTGATATTGATGGAGTGATTCACTTAGCTGCAAAAAAGGCCGTTGGTGAATCGGTAAGTAATCCCTTGAAATATTATGAGAATAATGTTGGTGGAACCCTAAATATATTAGCGGCGATGAGTGTTAATGGGGTTAAGAATTTAATCTTCTCATCAACTGCTGCCGTCTACTCACCTAGTGAGAAGCTAACTATCTCAGAAGATGATCAAACTGAGCCGCTCTCACCTTATGGCCAGACCAAGCTACTTGCAGAGAAGCTCATTTCAAACGTTGCTTCAGCCGAAGGTCTATCCGCAATATCTCTGCGATATTTTAATGTTGTTGGCTCACTTAAAGATGAGTTTGGTGATAACTCAAAAGATAACCTAGTCCCTAAAGTCTTTGCTGCCCTAAAGGCAGGAGCAGAGCCTGAGATATATGGAGATGATTATCCGACTAAAGATGGCACTTGCATCAGAGATTACATCCATGTGGGAGATCTTGCAGAGGCCCACATTCTTGCTCTTGAGCAAGTTTTTAAATCTAAGGTAAATGAAATATATAATGTTGGATCAGGTGATGGATACTCAGTTGCTGAGATGATTTCACAGATTTCTAAAACTATTGGAAAGACTCTAACTCCAAAAATTGTTGCAAGGAGAGCAGGAGATACTGCTCAATTAATCGCATCGATCTCTAAGATTGAAAGAGATCTCGGCTGGAGACCTAAATACACCCTAAAAGAAATGATTGATTCAGCTTGGCAGGCAGAATCTAGGAGCGGGCTATGAGCCTAATTGCTGACAGATATGCAAGCTCACAGATGCGCCAGGTATGGAGCCGTGAAAGTAAAGTATTGAAAGAGCGAGAGCTCTGGATTGCTGTCATGAAAGCCCAGGCAAAACTTGGTCTAGATATCTCTAAAGATGTTTTGGAAAATTATGAGAGAGTAAAGAGCCAGATAGATCTTTCAAGTATCGATAGGCGCGAAGCAGAGCTAAAACATGATGTGAAAGCACGGATAGAGGAATTTAATTTCCTTGCTGGCCATCAATCTATCCATGTTGGACTTACTAGTCGTGATGTAACAGAGAACATTGAAGGCTGGCAGATAAAGCAATCGCTCCATCTGACTCTGGCATCATCAAATCTCTTACTTCAGGAGCTAATAGAAAAGATTGAAAAGTATGCAGACCTTCCAATAGTGGGCCGGACCCATAATGTTCCTGCTCAATTAACTACCTTGGGAAGAAGATTTGCCTCATGGAGTGAAGAGTTTCTCTTTGCGCTAGAGAGCCTGGAGAACCTCGAATCTAGGTTTCCATTAAAGGGGATAAAAGGAGCTATCGGGACAGGTTCAGATCTAAAGAGCGTAATGGGCAGCAATTGGCAATCTATAGAAGATAACGTTCTTGAAGGTCTTGGTATCGAGAAAGCCCTAATTGCTCCAAGTCAGATCTATCCAAGGTCTATCGACTTCCAAGTTATCTCAAGCCTCTTTCAACTAGCTTCACCACTTGCATCAATGGCTACAAATATTCGCCTCATGGCAGGTCTTGGTCTAGTTGCTGAAGGTAAATCATCTAGCCAAGTTGGCTCCTCTGCTATGCCTCATAAGAATAATCCAAGGTTAAGTGAGCGAGTAAATGCTCTCTTTATAGTACTTAAAGGTTATTTAACTATGGCTAGTGAAATCTCTGGGAATCAATGGAATGAGGGAGATGTTTCAGAGAGTGTGGTCCGAAGGGTTGCGCTACCAGATGCTTTCTACTGTATTGATGCAATCCTTCGCACTGTAATAAAAATTGTTAAAGAGTTAGAGGTTAGTAAGGAGAATATTGCTAGGGAAGTTGATTTGGAGCTTGAG